>CALXIZ010000093.1 GCA_944388495.1 uncultured Clostridia bacterium
AAGGTAGTTCAGCGATTTCTGTTCTCCCTGAAACAGTCCCTTGCCGAAGAATCCGCCGGAACCGATGGCGATTTTCGAGTGCCAGACCTGATAATTGGCATTGATGCTCAGATCATTCGGATTGAGAAAGGCGTCGATACGCGCCTTCTGATGATCCGCCATCAGAAAATAGATGACCGGCAGAGAGGCGCATACCCCGGCGGCACAGCCCCAGTATATCTTTCCGTTGACGCCTGCCGCGTAAATCATGATGATCATCATGAAGGTAATGACCAGCGCGTTTCCCATATCCTCCAGCAGAACCAGGCCGATGAGAGGCGCCGCTACGATGACAGCCTTGAGCAGACCGGAAAACCGGAGAAGCTCTTCTGAGTGCTGTGACAGATATTTTGCAAAGATCAGCACAAAAGTGATCTTGACGATTTCACAGGGCTGAAAGGTAGTCACACCGAGACTGATCCATGCTCTGGAACCGTACTGTTCGATGCCGAGAGGCGTGTAGACCAGAAGCATGCAGCCTATGGACAGTATATAGAGAATTTTTGTGATGCTCATATACTGGCTGTAATCGAACAGCAGCATCACGAACAGAGCTGCAAATCCGATGATATAGGCGACAAACTGGATGACGACATCGCGGGACAGTACGAGCGCTCCGTCATATGCTGTACTTTCGATCATGACGATACTGATAACAGCAAAAATAACCGGAAGAATCAGCAGAATCCGGTCGACGTTTTTTATAAGATCTTTCAGGTAATTGATTCTCCGCACCTCCCTTGAAACCTTGACAATTCAGTGCAAACATTATAATATAAATAGGATGCATATATCAATATGTAATTCGTTCTATGCTTGTATTTTTAACGTTATTCCGCGAAATATTATAAATTCGTAAGATTTGCCGGAGTTCTTCCGCACGGGCTTCTGTGCGGGAAAGAGAGATCTTTTTCGGAAGACGGCTGCCTTCGAAGCGCGGGATGACAGACGGGCCAGTCCCGATAAACAATATGAAAAGTTCAGTTTTTCATAAATGCCATATCTGGCACTGAGGAGGTGTATCTGATATAAAAATCGTCATTATGGTGCTTATCGCGGCATGCGCGCTGGCAGCGGGATTTCTGGCCGGCTATATCATCCGCAAATCGGTAAGCGAAAAGGCGATCGGATCCGCGGAACAGCGCGCGTCCAATATCATCCTGGATGCGGAAAATCAGGCTGAGACAATCAGAAAAGAGATTACAATCGAGGCAAAAGAAGAAGCTCACAGGATGAGAAGTGATGTCGAGCGCGAAGTCAGAGACCGCAGAAATGAGATGAACCGTCTGGAAAAACGTCTCATTTCCAAAGAGGAGTCGATCGACAAAAAATTAGAAAATATTGAAAGAAAAGAAGAAAGCATAACGAATACAGAACATCGTCTGGCTGCGAAAGAAGCTGAGCTGGACGGATTTATCGAAAAACAGCTCCATGAGCTGGAACGTGTTTCCGGATATACGGCAGAGGAGGCGAAGGCGATACTTTTGTCAAATCTGGAAAAGGAAATCCGTCATGATGCATCCGTCATGATCAAAGAGATCGAGACAAAGGCGAAGGATGAGGCTGATAAAAAGGCAAAGGAAATCATCACCGGCGCGATTCAGCGCTGTGCAGCCGATCAGGTGGCGGAATCCACGGTATCGGTGGTCAATCTGCCGAATGACGAAATGAAAGGACGGATTATCGGCCGTGAGGGCAGGAATATCCGTGCCATCGAGACGGCTACCGGAGTCGATCTGATCATCGATGATACGCCGGAAGCAGTCATTCTTTCGGGATTCGATCCGGTGCGCCGCGAGGTTGCGAGAATCTGCCTCGAAAAGCTGATTGTCGACGGCAGAATACATCCGGCGCGTATCGAGGAAACGGTGGAAAAAGCGCAGCGTGAAGTCAACAATTCCATCAAGGAGGCGGGAGAACAGGCTACATTTGATGTCGGCATACATAATCTGCATCCGGAACTGGTGAAGCTGCTCGGTCGTCTGAAATACCGGACGAGTTACGGACAGAACGTACTTCAGCATTCCGTGGAGGTCGCTCATCTGGCGGGCCTGATGGCTTCCGAACTCGGACTCGATCCGAAGCTTGCGAAGAGAGCCGGCCTGCTTCATGATATCGGCAAATCCATCGATCATGAGGTCGAGGGAACACATGTCGACATCGGTATCGATCTTCTGAGAAAGTACAAGGAATCGGAAGCGGTGATCGACGGCATGGCCGCTCATCACGGGGATTACGAGCCGAAGAGCCTGGAAGCCGTTCTGATTGCGGCGGCGGACGCACTGTCGGCGGCGAGACCGGGAGCGAGAAGAGAGACGCTGGAAACATATATCAACCGTCTCCAGAAGCTGGAGGAGATCGCGAACAACACGCCGGGAGTCGAAAAATCCTATGCGATTCAGGCGGGCCGTGAAATCCGTATCATCGCACGGCCGGAGGAAAAGTCGGATGATGATATTCCTCTTCTGGCGAGAGAGATCAGCAAAAAAATCGAAAGTGAACTTCAGTATCCGGGACAGATTAAAGTCAATGTCATCCGTGAGACGAGAGCGATCGATTATGCAAAGTAAAAAAGTATGACACTGCGGGCGGCCCGACAGGGCGGCCCGCATTTTGTGACAGGAGGTTTTTTATGCCCGCATATCTGGACAACAGCGCCACCACACAGGAGCGGCCGGAAGTGACGGAAGCCGTGATGGATGCGGTGAAAAATGCCTGGGGAAATCCTTCCTCGCTGCACCGCATGGGAATGGAAACAGAAAAGAAAATGAAAGCATGGCGCAGAACGGCGGCTTCTGTAACCGGAGCGGCGGAAGAAGAGATTTATTTTACCTCCGGCGGAACGGAATCGGACAATACGGCGATCTTCGGCGCCTGCGGAGCACTGAAACGGGCGGGGCGTCATATTATTACGACGTCGATAGAGCACCATGCCGTGCTGGAATGCTGCCGCAGACTGGAGGAAGAAGGCTTTGAAGTCACCCGTATCGATCCGGGAAGCGACGGCGTGGTGAGCGCTGATGCGGTAAAAGCGGCTCTGCGGGAGGATACGATACTCGTTTCGGTGATGCATGTCAATAATGAGACCGGCGCGATACAGCCGGTAAAGGAGATCGGAGAAGCTCTGAGGCACCGGGATCATATTCTGTTTCACTGTGATGCGGTACAGAGCTACGGAAAAATTCCGCTGCCGGTGAAAGAATACGGCATCGATGCACTCTCAGCCAGCGGACATAAGATTCACGGCCCGAAAGGTGTGGGACTGCTGTATGTCAGCCGCGAAAAGAGAATTGTTCCGCTGCTGTGCGGCGGCGGCCAGGAGCGCGGAATGCGTTCCGGGACGGAAAATGTGCCCGGAATCGCCGGATTTGTCAGAGCGGCACAGCTGGCACAGGAAGAGATGCAGGAAAATCTGCAGCACGTATCCGCGCTGCGCACAAGACTGAAAGAAGGAATTCTGCAGGAAATTCCGGATGTCAGAATCAACGGACCGGAGGACGATCTGTGTCTGCCGTATATTCTGAATGTGAGTTTTATGGGAACGCGTGCAGAGGTTCTGCTCCATATGCTCGAGCAGGACGGTATTTATGTATCGACCGGTTCCGCCTGTTCCTCGCGGTCGAATAAAAAGGGAAGCTACGTTCTCCGGGCCATGGGTCTTTCTCCGGAGGAAACCGAAGGAGCTGTAAGATTCAGCTTTTCCTGTCTGAACACAGAGGCTGAAATTGACGAGACACTGGCGAGACTGAAGGATGCCGTGACAAAGAACAGAAAAATGCTGTCTTTGACCGGAAAAAGCGGACGGAAACGCTGAAGGCGGATGGAAACGGAAAAGAGAAAAAGAAGCTGCGGGAGGACTGCAGAAAAGAAACGGTGAAACAGGAAAGAGAAAACGGAGGGCGGAGCCATGGATAAAGACAAAAATACTTTTATCGTCAGATGCGGTGAAGTTGCGCTGAAGGGAATGAATAAACCGTATTTCGAGCGCGTGCTTCTGGAGCGTATCCGCAAAAGTCTGAAAAAGTATGACGATGTGGAGGCGCAGCGCCGGGAAGGACTGATTTTTGTAAAGACACCGGCGGTCTATGAAAAAGAAACGGTTGCACGCGATATTTCGAGAGTATTCGGAGTAGCTTCTGTCAGCCATGCGGTCGAGACAGAATCGGATCTTGAAGCGATCTATGAAACGGCGGCTGAGTATATGAACGGTCTCATCGGAGAGCGCGGTATTCAGACATTTAAGGTGGAAGCGAAGCGGGCTGATAAGACATTTCCGGTGGAATCTCCGGATATCGCGAGAAGAGTGGGAGGAGAAGTACTGAAGCGCTGCAAGGTGCTTCACGTCGATGTACATCATCCTGACTGTGTCCTGTACGTCAACGTGCGGCACGGCCGGACTTATATTTATGCCGATAAGCTGAAAGGTTTCGGAGGACTGCCGCTTGGAACGAACGGAAAGGGTCTGATTCTTCTCTCCGGAGGAATCGACAGCCCTGTGGCTGCCTGGATGATGGCAAAGCGGGGGATGATGATCGAAGCGGTTCACTTTCATTCTTATCCTTATACCAGCGAACGTGCGCAGGAGAAGGTGTATGATCTGGCACGAATTCTCGCTTCTTACTGCGGCAGAATACGAGTGCATGCCGTCAATCTTCTCGACATCCAGCAGGCGATCGGGGAAAACTGTCCGGAGGACGAGATGACGATTCTTTCCCGGCGTTTTATGATGATGATCGCGGAACGGATTGCAGAGGCGAATGGCTGCGATATGCTGATCACGGGTGAGAATATCGGCCAGGTGGCCAGTCAGACAGCGCAGGGACTGGTGGTGACCGACAATGCGGTTTCCATGCCGGTAATGCGTCCGCTCATCGCTCTGGACAAAGTGGATATCATGGACATAGCCAGAAATATCGGCACTTATGAGACGTCGATTCAGCCTTTTGAGGACTGCTGCACCGTCTTTTTGCCGAAGCATCCGGTGACGAAGCCGAAGCTCTCCAGAATTCTGGAATCGGAATCCGTTCTGGATAAGGAAGCGCTGATCAGAAAAGCTCTCGAAACGCAGGAAACAGTGACTGTCGTTCCGGAGATGTAGATAAATTCGGAAATCCGGAAAAAGCGGAAAAATACAGAAATAGAACAGGAGAAGACGGGAAAACAGCATGTGCGTTTTCCCGTCTGTTTTTTGTGTAAAAAACCGCATATCAGACGCGCGGGCGGGTTTTTGTCAGAGCTGAAAGTTTCGGAAGAAATCCGGAAGAATATGCGGGAATATTTTAAAAAGGAATGCGGGATTCATGTTACAATACTGTATGATATGTACAATGAAAATGAAGGGATAAAACAATAGACGGAATACTACCGGAAGAAGGGATATGCAAACATGTATGTTCATCATGTCGTACTGGATTTTGAAATGACTCCCGTTTCGAGGGAAAACAAAGGTGCGGTGCAGGATCTGTGCGAGGAGATCATAGAGGTCGGAGCACTGAAACTGAATCATGAGGGAAAGGTGGAAAGCCGCTTCTGCTGTCTGATAAAACCGCAGTACAGCAGAGAAGTTTCGGCGGCTGTGACAAAGCTTACGGGTATCAGCACGAAGGATCTGGCTGAGGCGGAAACGTTTGATGTCGTGACGGAAAGGTTTTCCGAATGGATCGGAACGGAAAGGACCCGCATTTACAGCTGGAGTGACAGCGATTTTCTGCAGATGACGAGAGAATGTGACTATAAAGGGGTAAAATTTCCCGGAAACATGAAGAAGTGGACGGATCTGCAGGCGATCTATCCGAGAATCATGGGACACTCGAACAGAAGATCGAGAGTGGCACTGCATGCGGCTGCGGGAGAGTGCGGTATCGAATTTGATTCGAAGAAGGCTCACAGGGCTCTGTACGATGCGGAAAAAACGGCGGAGCTGCTGAGATATATACTTACCGGAGAATACCGCGATCATGTCAGAAAGATGCGTGATATTGTCTGTTCCGAAGTCGTGCCGATGACGAGTTCCATGGATGCGGTCAGCGGAGGAAAGCTGTCGCAGCTGTTGAAGCAGCTCCAGCGTCAGCAGCCGGCTGCGGAAAACAGGTCGTAAGAAACTGTAAAAACAGAAAAATGAAAAAGATCAGAGATACGGCGGACTTTCTGTCCGCCGGCTGTATGAGAACGGGATTTCAGGCCGGAAATATGCCGGAAACGGAGAGAAATTCGGGAACAGGGATTTTCTGATTCGTATTGACAGGGATAACGGGATAGCATAAAATAAAAACGATTGTTTTTATCATAAAACTTTTTGATAATCAAAACATGTTTGTCGATCCCTGATCTGTTTCCGGGGAGAAAACGGATGTGATCCGGACGGAACAACGGATCGTACCGGCGAGAAGGCGGCGGATGGAAAAGACGCGGGACGGCAGAGACGATGGAGGAGAGCAGATTATGAGCAAACTGACACAGCTGCAGGAGCTGAAGGAAAAGATGCGTCTCGGCGGAGGGCAGAATCTCATCGATGTGCAGCATAAAAAAGGAAAGCTGACGGCGAGAGAGCGTCTGAATCTTCTGTTTGATGAAGGCAGTTTTGTGGAAACGGATTCTTTCATGATACACCGGTGTACGAATTTCGGAATGGAAAAGCAGCATTATGCGGGCGATGGCGTCGTGACCGGATACGGAACGGTAAACGGTCGTCTGGTATGTGCATATGCGCAGGATTTTACGGTGCTGGGCGGTTCGCTCGGAGAAGTTCATGCGGGAAAAATCGCAAATATTCAGGAAAAAGCGCTCAAGTGCGGAGCGCCTGTCGTAGGAATGAACGATTCCGGCGGAGCCAGAATTCAGGAAGGCGTCAATGCCCTCTCCGGATACGGGAGAATCTTTTTCAATAATACAAAGTCTTCCGGCGTCATTCCCCAGATTTCGGTGATCATGGGACCGTGTGCCGGCGGAGCCGTCTATTCTCCGGCGATTACAGACTATATTTTCATGGTCGAAAAAACGAGTCAGATGTTTATTACCGGACCGGCCGTGATCCGCACGGTGACAGGAGAGGAAGTGACAGCGGAGGCGCTGGGCGGCGCGGTATCGCACAGCACGCGCAGCGGTGTCGCACATTTTTCTGACAGCTCGGATGAAGAGGCTATCGCCCATGTTCGTGAGCTTCTGAGCTATATTCCGTCGAATAATACGGAAAATGCGCCTTTCCGTGAGACAGAAGATGATATCAACCGTCTGATACCGGAAGTCAGCGATATCGTACCGGATTCCATGAACAGGGCTTACGATATGTATGACGTTATCCGCGCCGTAGCGGACGACGGCCGGCTGTTCGACGTTTCCGGCGGCTTTGCGAAAAATATCGTGACCTGCTACATCAGAATCGGCGGACATACCGTCGGGGTAGTGGCAAACCAGCCGAAATATTTTGCCGGATGTCTCGATATCGACGGTTCCGATAAAGCGGCCCGTTTTGTCAGGCTGTGCGATGCCTTTAATATACCGATTCTGGTTCTCGAGGATGTTCCGGGCTTTCTTCCGGGAACACAGCAGGAGCACGGCGGCATTATCCGCCATGGTGCGAAGCTGCTGTATGCCTTCTGCGAGGCGACCGTACCGAAAGTCACGGTGATTCTGCGAAAGGCTTACGGAGGAGCCTATATCGGCATGAGCTGCAAGGAGACGGGTGCGGATTTCGTCTATGCCTGGCCGAATGCGGAGATTGCCGTCATGGGCGCGGACGGAGCAGCCAATATCGTCTTTGCTCAGGAAATCAGAGAGGCACAGGATCCGGAAGCACTGAGAAAAGAAAAGATCGATGAATACAATGAAAGATTTTCCAATCCATACCGGGCTGCGGAAATGGGATATGTGGACGATGTCATAGATCCTGCAACGACGCGTCAGCGCGTTGCGGCGGCCTTTGACATGCTGATGTCAAAGCGCGAGAGCCGGCCTTATAAAAAGCACGGAAATATTCCTCTCTGACAGATATCTCTGCCTGAGCGGAAGAAAAAAGAACAGATTGTGATGTGAAAGGTTTGACATATATGGAACTGAATCTCATAGAGAAATTTGCGGATCCCGGTCTGATCGCGGAAATGTCGCTTGCGGATAAACTGAAGGCCACTCTGATCACGGGACTGACGGGTCTGTGTGTCGCCGTGGTCGTTCTGATCGTGCTGATGCTGATCATCATTCTGGTCCGGCAGATTGCGGGACGGTACGAGCTTAAATCGGAGTACCGGCGTCAGGTTCACCGGGCCAGAAAACTGAGAAATGCCAAGCTCGACAAGAGAAAGTCGGAGGCGGAGCAGCACGGCTTCGAGACGATACGCGGAGAGGTAAAATCCGCGGCTGTCGGTCCGGAAAAGCTGTCCGGGACGGAGGAGAGAGGACAGAGAAACGGTACAAAAGCGGATATGACGTCCGCGAAGCCGGATGAAGCTGTCGTTGCCGCGATTATCGCTGCGATTTCAGCATCTGAAGGAATCGCGGCGGATCGGATACGGATCAGAAGGATTCTGCACAGACCTTACGAAGAAACGGTGTGGAAATCGTATGCGGGCGTGGAATCCCGCGACGGGGAAGGATGGAAAAGATAGATGAAAAGATATCATATTAAAGTAAACGGCGTGATGTTTGACGTTGAAGTGGAAGAGGCAGCGGCGGATGCCGCAGCGGAAAAGGCGGAGAAATCGCCGGAGAAGACGGCGGAAAAGGCCGCTTCTGACAGACAGGAAAATACACAGGCTCAGAGAGCGAGAGCGCCGAAGACGCCGAAGAAAAAGACGGAGAATGCAGGCGCCGGCAATGCGGCGGCTTCCGTATCAGCAGATGATGCACTGCTTTCACCTATGCCCGGAACGGTTCTCGACATATGCGTCAGTCCGGGAGATGAAGTGTATGCAGGAGAGACACTTATCATTCTGGAAGCGATGAAGATGGAAAATGAGATCAATTCTCACAAGACAGGGCGTATCAGAGAAATTTTCGTGAAAAAAGGAGATTCTGTAAACACAGGAGATATTCTGCTGGCAGTGGAGTAAGGTGAACGGATATGATATTAGAAGTATTTAGAGATTTTTTTCTGAGCACCGGACTGTGCAGCCTCGATCTGAAAAGCTGTGTCATGATCGTGATAGCTCTGGTTTTCATCTATCTGGCGATCCGCAAGAAGTTTGAACCGATGCTTCTGGTACCGATCGGTTTCGGAATGCTGCTTTCAAATATACCGCTCACCGGCATCTTTGACGCACCTTCTGCAGAATCGGCAGGCGGTCTGTTCTATTATTTTTATCAGCTGGATGAGATCGGAATTCTGCCGCCGCTGATTTTTATGGGAATCGGCGCTATGACGGATTTTTCACCTCTGCTGGCAAATCCGAAATCCATTCTTCTGGGAGCCGCGGCGCAGCTGGGAATTTTCATTACATTTATGGGAGCGAGCCTGAGCGGATTCTTTACGGCTCAGCAGGCGTCTACGATCGGTTTTGTAGGAGGAGCCGACGGCCCGACATCTATTCTCGTGGCGCTGATACTTTCGCCCGAATTGCTGGGAACGGTAGCGGTGGCGGCCTACTTCTGTATGGCACTTATGCCGGTTATTCAGCCTCCGATTATGCGTGCGCTGACGACGAAGAAAGAGCGTTCCATCCGCATGGATCCTCCGCGCCGGGTAAGCAGAAATGAAAAAATCCTGTTTCCGATCGTCTCCGCCTTTATCGTCATTCTTTTTCTTCCGGCGGCACCGCCGCTCATCGGTATGCTGATGCTCGGAAATCTGCTCCGTGAGAGCGGCGTTACGGGACGGCTGTCCGAGACAGCTCAGAATGCTCTGATCAATATCGTAACGATTCTTCTGGGACTTTCCGTCGGAGCGTCGGCGAGGGCCGATCTCTTTCTCAGAAAAGAAACGCTCTTTATCCTGGTGCTGGGTATAGCCGCTTTTGCTGTCGGAACAGCGGGCAGCATTCTCATCGCCAAGATCATGAACTTTTTCTGCAGAAAACAGATCAATCCTCTGATCGGTGCAGCCGGCATATCGGCCGTTCCCATGGCGGCCCGCATCGTACATAAAGAGGGACAGAGAGAGGATCCGACAAATTATCTGCTGATGCATGCCATGGGTCCGAATGTGGCGGGTGTCATCAGCTCTGTCGTCGTAGCCGGAGTCTTTCTCAATCTCTTCGGCTGAGAAGGAAAAGCACTGCGGAAAAAATCTTAACCGAAATTTTACTGTTCATTTCCGGTATGATGGGAGAAAATAAGGTGACGATCTGTTTTGAAATAAGGCTACCGCAATCTCACTGGCTTTAGACAATGGGTAGTTCGCCGGCAGTCTGAAAAAGAGGAGGACGATCATCATATGCGGACAGTGGATCACAGGATACTGGCGGAGTTCTGGATGGATAAGCTGCAGGCGGTCAGGGACGTTTCACCGCTGTGCCGGAGGGCTTTCCTTTTCGGGAATGTGGAGCCTGACCGAAATTTTTTCACCTATTTTCACGGAATGACACACAGCGAGAAGTTTCGCGGACATAATTACGAAAATATCCTGCCGAGTATGGAGAAGCTCTGCAGGAAGCTGCGCTTTTCCGACGGGAGTGAAACGAAGCAGTATTATCTGCTGGGGAAGCTCATGCATTATGTAGCGGATTCTTTTACGTTTCCGCATAACAGAGAATTTGAGGGAACGCTCGGAGAGCATGTGGAATACGAACGGATTCTGCATGAAAAAATCGGCGACCGTCTGAGAACGGACGGCAGCATCGTGAAAAATTCCTACCTGGAATATCGTCACGATGTCCTGGAGACGATCGGAACGATGCATGCCAGATATCTCGGCGATGAGCGGAATTACAGCACGGACTGTTCCTATATTTTTTCCGCTACCGGACTTCTTATTCTGAAGAAAGCCGGGCTTCCGTCCGCCGATGTTTTGCTGCGCAGAAATATCCGGATTTCGGTATCCGTAAATCTCCGCAATGACCAGGTTTCAGTGTGAGCCGGCCGTTTTTTCAAAGAAAGCCCGTGCCGCTTTCGGGCGGCAGTGCCGAAGGCGAAAAGAAATTTAGAAAAAGTTTAAAATATTGTAGAAAAATATTTATCGCCGCGTGTTATCATTTCCGGTAGAGAAAGAATAACACTGCGGCGTTTTTCTGTGCCGTAAAAAGACGGAGAGGGGGATAAAACATATCTATGGACAATCAGCTGTCGGGACTGAGCGAACGGGAGGTCCTGGAACGCAGAGAACGGGGAGAGGGAGGCGCGCCGCCTTCATCCATTACAAAAACAAAATCTCAGATTTTTAAAGAGAATATTCTGACACTCTTCAATTTTCTGAACTTCACCATAGCGGTGCTTCTCTTTATCGTGGGCGCCTACACGAATATGCTGTTTATCCTGATCATCATCACCAATATCGTGATCGGAATCGCTCAGGAACTCAAAGCAAAGCGTCTGGTGGACGATCTGTCCATCCTGAACCGGCCGCAGGTATGTGTGATGCGGGACGGAAAAGAAATCACAGTAGCTACGGATGAGATCGTAAAGGATGACATCATGGTACTGGAGAGCGGACGTCAGATCTGTAATGATGCGCTGGTGATCTCCGGAACGATGGAGGTCAACGAATCTCTGCTGACAGGGGAAAGCGACGCTGTCCTCAAAGAGGAGGGTTCGGAGCTGTATTCCGGAAGCTCCGTCATTTCCGGAAAATGTTATGCCCGGGTTATTCATGTCGGAAGTGAGAATTATGCGACAAAGCTGGCAGAGGAAGTGAAAAAGGAAAAACAGCTTCAGTCCGAGCTTCTGAATTCCATGAAAAAGGTCACGCGCTTCACGAGTTTTCTGATCATTCCGCTGGGAATCCTGTTGTTTCTGGAAGCTTTTGTGCTGCGTGATATGTCCTTCGGAGAGTCTGTCATTTCCTTTTCGGCAGCGCTCCTGGGAATGCTGCCGAAGGGGCTCGTGCTTCTGATCTCTGTATCGCTGGCAGCCGGCGTCATCCGGCTGGCAAAGATGAAGATCCTGGTTCAGAATATCTATGCTCTGGAGACGCTGGCACATGTGGATGTACTCTGTTTGGACAAGACGGGCACGATCACAGACGGAAGGATGAGAGTAAATTCGGTGATTCCGCTGGCGGATCTGCCGAGAACGGAGACGGAAAATCTTCTGCGTTCCTATCTTGCCGCCAGTGATGACAATAACGCGACCTTTCAGGCTCTGGAGCGGAAATTTGTTCCGGAACTTTTTTACCGCCCGGCCGGAAAGATACCGTTTTCTTCCAAGAGAAAGTGGGGAGCTGTCTGCTTTGAAGATACGGGCACCGTCTTTCTGGGGGCACCGGAGCGTATCTTAAAGTCGCTTCCGGCAGAAGCAGAGCTTCAGATGGAAAACGGACACCGGGTTCTGGCTGTGGGATACAGCGGACAGGCCTGGGAAGACGAGGAAAATCTTCCGGGGGATCTGCTGCCTCTGTATGTGATCGTTCTCGAGGATACGATCCGCAAAAACACTCGTGAAACGCTCGAATATTTCCATGAGGAGGGTGTAGACGTCAAGGTGATCTCCGGAGATCACCTTAAGACAGTCTCCATGATCGCCAAAAAAGCGGGTCTGCGCCGGTGGAATGATGCCATCGATCTGTCGGAAGTCGGTGAAGATGCCGATTTTGACAGCATCTGCCGGGATTACGCGGTATTTGCACGGGTGACGCCGAAACAGAAGCAGCAGCTCGTCCAGGCTCTGAAGCGGAGAGGACATCAGGTGGCGATGACGGGCGACGGCGTCAATGATCTGCTCGCTCTCCGGGAGGCGGACTGTTCTATCGCTGTGGCGGAGGGAAGCGATGCCAGCCGCCAGATCTCGCAGATCGTTCTGCTGAATTCGGATTTCACCCATCTGCCGCAGGTTCTGCTGGAAGGAAGGAAAGTTGTCAATAACGTGACGCGTACGGCGGGAGTCTTCTTTATCAAGACGATTTATTCCGTGCTCGTATCCGTCTTCTGTTTCCTGTGCAACGTGCCGTTTCCTTTTATTCCGATTCAGATTACGCTGGTCGACGCTTTCGTGGAGGCGTATCCGTCCTTCCTGACGATTTTCGAGTCGGATACGAGAAGGCTCAGGGGTACATTCCTCGGAAAAGCGCTCAAAAACGCGGCTCCGTTTGCACTGGCTGTCACAGCTATGATCATTATCTTCTCGCTGTGGGCGCCGTTCGGTCAGCATCAGCTGCAGACAGTGATGTTCCTGCTGCTTCTCGTCATTTCGATGACGGCGGTGGTAAAAAGCTGCGTTCCGTTTTCGAAGCTGCGTGTCTTTATCTGTGTGACGATGGCGGCCGGCGCTTTTGCGGCGCTGGAAATTCTTCCGTCTCTGTTTGAAGTGAGTGCCGTGAACAGAGAAATGGCAGTCTGCATGGCGGCGGCGCTGCCGTGTATGCTCATCGCCGTATTTCTGCTCTTTCTTGTGAAGAGAAAGCTGGAGCGCAGCGGCCCGGAATCGCTGAGAAGACATATGGGAAGCTGACGGACGCGTAACGTTTTGCCGGGGATGCGGAAAAGGAGGAAAAAATGCATAATTCCAGAATGGTTCTGAAAAAAATGTCACTGAAGAAGAGAATGTTTCGTTCCATCATGGTCATTCTTCTTCTTGCGCTGCTGATTCTGGTACTCGTCGTGGCTGTCGCGGCAGCTCTTCTGGAGGAGGTCATTCTGGATGACCCGAGATCTGTCGGACAGGTCGATTTCTTTCATTCCTTTTCCGTATTTTTTTTCACCTGTCTCGTAGCGGGAATGGCTGCTATCTGTGTTATTCTCGTACTGTCGGCCGTCTTCGCGGACAGACTGAGCAAAAGAGTCATGGAACCTCTGGAGGCGCTGACGGAGGGTGCGGAGCGGATACGCAGGGGAAATCTGAAAGAGGATATCGTCTACAGAGGAGAAGAGGAATTCGAAGACGTATGCCGGACCTTCAACGATATGCAGCGGGCGATTCTCGAAAGTCAGGAACAGCGGCTGAAGGAGGAAAAGGCACGTTCGGATATGGTTACGGGAATTTCTCATGATCTGCGCACGCCTCTGACATCGGTACGCGGCTATATTCAGGGAATTCTGGACGGCGTCGCCGGAACAGAGGAAAAGAGAGATCTGTATCTGCGCACTGCGTATGAAGCGACGGAAGAGATGAATGCGCTGCTGCAGAAGCTGTTCGATTTTTCCAGGCTGGAAAGCGGACAGCTGCCTTTCTATATGGTTCGGGGCGATCTGGCGGAATTTGCAGCGGCCTGGGTGGCACAGAGAGAACCGGCTCTGGACAGGAAAAGAGTGGTGATTTCACTGACGAAAGGGGCGGAGGTCCTGCCGGAGATAGACATGGATATCGAACAGCTGCCGCGTGTCTTCGATAATCTTCTGGAGAACAGCATGAAGTATGCCGGAACGGTTCCGGTTCGCATTTCCGTCGATATCCGGGAGGAAAAGGATGAAGTCGTTCTCGAATGGAGAGATGACGGAAGAGGCGTGCCGGAGGAAAAGCTGAATGATATCTTTGAGCGCTTTTACCGCTGCGATGAATCGAGGACGGAGAAAGGAAGCGGAGTCGGTCTGTATGTGGTAAAATATATTATAGAGAGGCACGGGGGAACCATTACCGCGCAGAATGAGGGAGGACTTCTGCTCAGACTGCGCTTTCCGAAAGGAAGTCGGCAGGAATGAAGATACTGATTGTGGAAGATGATGAAAAAATCGCGCAGTTGGAGCGCGATTATCTGGAAATTGACGGATTTGAAACGGAAATTCTGTATGACGGAAGCGAAGCGGTGGAAAAGCTGAGAAAGCAGAAGTACGATCTGGTGCTTCTGGACGTGATGCTGCCGGGCTGCAGCGGGTACGATGTCTGCCGCCTGGTACGGGATGAAATCGATATTCCGATTCTGATGGTGACGGCCAAAAGCTCCGGGATCGATGTGATCCGGGGACTCGGACTGGGGGCGGATGATTATATCACGAAGCCGTTCGATCCCTCTCTGCTGGTAGCGAGAGTGCGCTCTCATCTGAAGAGATATGAGCGTCTGACTTCGTCTCACCGGGGAGGAGAGCAGCCGGGCGGCAGCGAGCCGGGAAAAATCCGCATACGGAATCTGGTGATCGAGCCGGAAACCTGGAAGGTCTGGAAAGACGGCAGGGAAATAAAGCTGCCGAACAGAGAGTTCGAGCTCCTGCGCTTTCTGGCACAGAATCCGAATATCGTGTTTTCAAAGGAACAGCTGTTTGAAAAGATCTGGGGATACGAATATGTCTCCGATGCCGCCACTGTATCGGTTCATATCAACCGTCTCAGGGAAAAGATCGAAGACGACGCCAGAAATCCGAAGATTATCGAAACGGTATGGGGAGCCGGATACCGCCTGAATCTGTAAAAATGTTCCGTTCTCTGCGTCTTTTCTCTTTCCGGGCGATTCGGGAATGAAAAAAAGGGCGCAGAGCACAGCATTTTGTCGCAGAAGAAGGGATCGGGAGAAAACAGCGGGAATTGCGTTTGAATTTGCCGTGTCCGCCGGACTGACGGCGGAAGTCTTTCAAAGTTATAATCTCTCTTGAGAAAGGGGAGATCAGTTTGAAAAATGCAACATATGATTTTACAGAGGATATCCTGATCGCAGATCTTTTCGGGGAGATCGATCATCACAGCGCTGCGGCTGTCCGCCGGGAAATCGATGAGTCGATGAAGGCTTTTCATGCCAGAAATCTGATTCTCGATTATTCCGGCGTTTCTTTTATGGACAGCTCCGGCATCGGTCTTGCCCTTGGAAGATACAATACGGTCAGAGATGCAGGCGGGCTGCTCGTCATCGTACCGGGAACGCCGTATATCAGCAGGATTCTCGGCCTTGCGGGCATATTCCGGCTTGTGGCGAAAGCGGAATCCAGGCAGAAGGCTCTGGAGCATATTTTTGCGGAGGGAGGAAGAAGAAATGAAGTCTGTTAACCGCTTCCGGATATCGTTCGAAAGCCGTTCCGAGAATGAGAGCTTTGCACGCAGTCTGGTGGGAGCGTTTCTTCTGCCGCTGGATCCGGTCGTGGAAGAGGTGACGGAGGTGAAAACGGCTGTTTCCGAAGCGGTGAGCAATTCTGTGATTCACGGCTATCGGGGTGCAGAGGGAAAAATCTATATGGAATGCGAATATTCCGAAGACGGGCGCGTCCGCATCGTGGTCCGCGATGAGGGCGTGGGAATCGAAAATGTGGAAAAGGCGATGGAACCGCTGTTTACGACAAACACGGACGGGGAACGTTCCGGTATGGGTTTTACCGTCATGGAGAGTTTCATGGACAGGATCACCGTCACGTCCGAGCCGGGCAGAGGCACGCAGGTCGTCATGATGAAAAAGCTGGATGTCGGATATGCGCAGTGAACAGAATCCGGAGCGTCCGGAAGAGACGTACGTCCTGATCGGAAAGGCTCAGAGCGGCGACGGGAGCGCTCTGGAACAGATCGTCCGGCAGAATAAAGGTCTCGTGGCGATGAGTGCCAGAAAATTTGCGGGAGGAAGCTGTGAGTTTGAGGATCTGATGCAGATCGGGTATATGGGACTTCTGAAGGCGGTGGAACGCTTCGATCCGACATACGGCGTGATGTTTTCCACTTATGCCGTACCGATGATCATCGGGGAGATGAGACGTCATCTGCGCGATGACGGAAAGATAAAAATGAGCCGTCAGCTGAAACAGGATGTCAGGCTTCTGAAGGCGGCCGAGGAAAATTTCATGCATGAAAAGGGACGGAGTCCGCGCATCGGAGAACTGGCGGAAATCCTTCAGCGGACGCCGGAGGAAACAGCAGAGATTCTGGAGGCGAAAAATACACTCTGCGGTATCGTGAGCCTGGACGGCGAGATCTTCAGCGAGACAGGCGGTCCGTCTTTCGCTTCGGCCGGTGAAAGAGACGAAGCGGCTCTGATCGACCTGAAAAATGTGATCGGCCGGCTGGGGGAACGGGAGCGCAGAATCATCGTGATGCGCTATTTCGGCGACATGACGCAGAAGCAGACAGGGGATCGTCTTGGAATTTCCCAGGTTCAGGTATCCCGGATCGAAAAGAAAGTGCTGGAAAAAATGAGAGAGAATCTTTCTTTGTATGACAAGGAAAACGGGTAGTCAAGCAAAGAAAAAGATGTTAAAATATAAACAAACAGGGAAATCGTTGACTTTGAGCATACGGGATAGGAGGCTGTTATGGATTTCAGGTTGACAAGTGAACAAGAAGCTATCAGAAAAAAGGCTGCTGATTTTGCAAAGGAATTTGTCGAGCCGGTAGCTGCGGAACTCGACGAAAAAGCGGAATTTCCATATGAAAATGTAAAGAGAATGGCGGAAATCGGTTTTCTCGGCCTTCCGTTTCCGAAAGAATATGAAGGCGGCGGCACGGATTATCTCTCCTACGCTCTCGTAGTAGAGGAGATCGCGAAGATCGATGCCTCCACGGCGATCATCGTTTCCGCGAATACTTCTCTCGTGGGCGGTCCGATCTATATGTACGGCACGGAGGAGCAGAAAAAGAAATTCCTGCCGGATCTCGCTTCCGGCAGAAAAATCGGTGCGTTCTGTCTGACGGAACCTGATGCGGGTACTGATGCGTCCAGACTGAAGGCGACCGCGGAAGACAAGGGGGATTATTTTCTCCTGAACGCGCATAAGAAATTCATAACCAACGGAGGCATTGCCGGAACCTATATCGTATTTGCCATGACGGACAAGAGTAAGGGTGTGGGCGGCATCTCCGCATTTATCGTGGACGGAGCATCGGAAGGCATCCGCACGGGCAAACTGGAGAGAAAGATGGGTATGCGCGCATCCCAGACGGCGGAAATGCATTTTGAAAA
>CALXIZ010000094.1 GCA_944388495.1 uncultured Clostridia bacterium
CTTTGCCGGATGCCGTTCGATCCGGCAGAGCGGGAGAATATGGGAGGAAAATTCAGATGGAATTGAAAATAACAGAACTTACAAAACGATTCGGTGATTTCACCGCCGTGGATCACATGAATCTCACTATGACCGGCGGCGTCTACGGCCTGCTCGGTGTCAACGGAGCGGGAAAGACGACGCTCATGAGAATGCTCTGCACTCTGCTGCGTCCCAGCGGCGGAAATATCACCTGGGAGGGCAGAGATATCTTTTCCATGGGTGCGGACTATCGCAGGCTGCTCGGATATCTGCCGCAGGACTTCGGCTTTTATCCGGAATTCACGGTGCAGGATTATCTGCTCTACATCGCATCGCTGAAAGGTCTGCGTCCGGCTGTGGCGAAAAAGCGTACGAGAGATCTGATCGCACAGGTCGGTCTTCTGAAGGTTTCCGGCAAAAAGATGAAAAAGCTGTCCGGAGGCATGAAACGCAGAGCCGGTATCGCGCAGGCGATGCTCAACGATCCGACGATTCTGATTCTGGACGAGCCGACCGCCGGCCTCGATCCGAATGAGAGAATCCGTTTCCGGAACCTGATCAGCGAACTTTCCGAAAACAGACTCGTCCTTCTCTCGACACATATCGTATCCGATGTGGAATATATCGCGAAGGAAATCTGGCTGATGAAAGACGGACGCCTTCTTCAGCGCGGAACAGCAGAAGAGCTCACCTCTTCCATGACAGAAAACGTATGGAAATGTCACGCCGGCAAAGCCGACGTCTCCGGGCTGATGAAGCAGTACCGTATTTCCAATATCCGGACGGAATCTGACGGTGCCGAGCTGAGAATCATTTCTGAAAAAAAGCCGCTTCCCGGCGCGGTCATGACAGAAGCGACGCTGGAGGACGTCTTCCTCTATTATTTCGGAGAAAAGGCTGGTGACGAACATGCTGAAATTTGAAATGAAAAAAGTATTCTCAAAACCGAAGAACAGAATCGCCGTTCTGGTCATGATCCTCGTCCTGATCGTTCTTTCCGTTCTGACGATCAACAGAGTGGAATACGTGGATGAAGACGGAAATCATTCGGTCGGCTTTGACGCCGCCCGTCAGCTTCAGGCTGTACAGAACGAATGGGCCGGTTACCTCACAGACGACGTGCTGCAGCAGGTGATCGCAGAAAACGACAGGATCAATCAGTCGGACGAAGCACAGTCGGACGATATCGAAGAGCTGAATAAAGCATTCGCACAAAAGCAGGGAATCGCCGGAATCGTCGATGTCATCAGCCAGGCATTCAGCCCGTACAGAGAGTATGACTATTACGCGGCAGACAGTGTCTCCGCAAAAGAGGTGACAACACTCTATGACAGGCGGATTTCCACCCTGAAGGACTGGCTCGGCTCCGGGCAGGAAACGTACACGCAGAAAGAAAAGGATTTTCTGCTCACCCGGTACGAGAACCTGGATACGCCCTTCTATTATGAATATACGGACGGCTGGAGCGCACTGCTTCAGAATATTTCGACTTATCTGCTCATTTTAGCTCTGATTATCGGTTTTCTCGTCTCGGGCATCTTTTCCGATGAATTCCAGAGCGGAGCGGATTCCATCTTCTTTTCGGCGAAGTACGGCCGGAGCAGAGGTGTCCTCGCAAAAGCCGGCGCCGGCTTTCTCATCACGACGATCTTTTATCTCGTCTTCGTATTTTTGTATACAACGGTTGTGCTCCTGATACTCGGGACAGACGGGGCCGGCTGTCCGATCCAGCTGGAGATGTGGCGAAGCGTCTATGACATCACGTTTTCTGAGGCTTACCTTTTCCTCACAGCCGGCGGCTATATCGGCACGCTCTTCGCCTCCTCTCTGGCCATGCTGGTATCCGCCGTCAGCCGTTCCGCCGCCACGGCGATCATCGTGCCGTTCATCGCACTGTGTGCGCTGCCGTTTCTGAGCCGTGTCATCACGCTTCCGGGTTTCTGCACTCTTTTTCCGGATCAGCTTCTGGCGATCTATGTTGATCTGAAAGAATCCGCCCTGATTGAGATCGGCGGCAGAGTGATGACGACCGCACAGGTCATCCTTCCCGTTTACGCGGTCGTCTGCGTGATCCTTCAGCCTCTGCTGTACGGTGTCTACCGGCGGTCGGAGGTGAAATAAAAGAGTCTGTCCGATCCCTCTTTTCAGATTCTAAATCTGCTGAAGCGGTAATATGCTTATACCAGACTACTCAAGGGGGAAATTTTTATGGACACATATCATGCGTACGATATTTACAGAGATATCAGAACGAGAACGGGAGGAGATATTTATCTCGGCGTCGTCGGACCTGTACGGACGGGAAAATCCACTTTTATCCGCAATTTTGCAAATCTCATGATTCTGCCGTATATCGAGGATGCCGGCACGGCGGCGAGAATACGGGATGAACTGCCTCAGAGCGGAACGGGACGGACTGTCATGACGACAGAGCCTAAATTCGTTCCGGCACAGGCAGCCGAAATCAGACCGGGAGGCAGTATATCCTGCCGTGTACGGCTCATCGACTGTGTGGGATATATGGTGGACGGCGCCGCCGGCTCTTCTGAACCGGGAGAGGACGGGGAAATCCGGATGATTTCCACTCCCTGGGACGATGAGCCTCTGCCCTTCGACGCAGCCGCAGAGACGGGAACGCGCCGCGTCATCACCGAGCATTCCACCATCGGCATTCTCGTCACAACAGACGGCAGTATCGGAAGCATTCCGCGCAGCCAGTATGTCGAATCGGAGGAACGTGTCGCAGAAGAACTCAGACGCTCGGGAAAACCTTTCGTCATCGTTCTCAATACGACAGATCCCTACGGTGAAGAGACGCTTTCTCTGGCCGGAACGCTCGAGGAGAAATATCACACGCCGGTCATTCCCGCCGACTGTCTCCATATGACAGAAGAAGACATCAGCGAAATCATCACCGATGTCCTCTATCAGTTTCCTGTTTCCCGGATCAATATCACACTTCCGGGATTTATCGACGGGCTGGATATCTCTCATAATATCAAGCAGCAGCTGATTCACAGCGTCAGAGAATGGAGCGAAAAGGTCGAAACGCTGCGCGATGTCATTCAGTCCTGCAAAGAGCTGGCCGACGGCGAAATCATCCGTACCGCGGAAATCACAAATACGGATCCCGGCACGGGCAGCAGCACGGTGGAACTCTCCTGCGTCGGCGGCCTGTTTTATAAAGTGATCGGTGAAATCATGGACTGCAGTGTAAAAAACGACCGCCATTTCTTCGAACTGATCAGGGATTTTTCCCATGCAAAAAAAGCTTATGACAAACTGCAGGACGCGCTGAAGGAAGTGGAGGATACAGGATACGGCATCGTACGCCCGCAGCTTTCGGAGATGACGCTCGAAAGCCCGGAGCTCTTCCGCCAGGGCAGCAAATACGGCGTGAAAATCCGCGCAAAAGCGCCTTCTCTTCATATCATCCGCACCGACATCACCACAGAAATCTCGCCCGTCATAGGATCTGAAAGCCAGAGCCAGGATCTGATACGCTATTTCCGCGAGCAGTTCCGTGAAAACCCTTCCAGCGTATGGGAAACAAATATTTTCGGAAAGACACTCTATGAAATGGTCACGGATCAGATCGACAGCAAACTCAACAGCGTCCCCGGGGATCTTCAGTTCAAGATCCGGCGCTCTCTGCAGCGCATCAGCGATGAAGGCCGTGAATACTTCATCTGCATCATCATCTGAATAAAGATAGCAAAAGATATCTTCCGGGCCGGAATCTTTACACAGACGGATGAGCCTTCGCCTCCCGGCGTTCAGCCGGCTTCGCAGTCTCCGGCCGTAAAGTCTTCGATCTGCGACTCTCCGATGACAGCGATCCCCTCTTCCTTCAGCATACGGACGAAAATCCCGTCGCCGGCGGTGAGTCTTCCGGAAAATGTTCCGTCATAGATCTCACCGCTGCCGCAGGACGGACTTCTCTCTTTCAGAACGGCCAGCCTGCATCCGAAATACCGCGCGAGGTGCATCATAGCCCGCGCTCCCCGGTAAAATTCTTCTGTCACATCATTTCCTTCTGCTGAAATCACCCGTTCCTTCAGAATTTCGGAAGGAACCCGGGGAACCGGAAGGCCTCCGTAAACCTCCGGACAGACGGGAATCAGATGATGCTTCTCTTTCAGACGATCCGCTGCGCCGCAGTAATTATGTCCGCCGTCATATCGGCATTCCACACCCAGCAGACATGCACTGACAAGTATATTCATTCGTACTGTTCACCTAATCTTCATGTTTCTTTTCGCGCCCCATGAGAATGCGCACCGCTTCAGCGGCCGTCACATCCCTGCGGATGACGCGGTACAGCTGTTCTGTGATCGGCATTTCCACGCCGTGCGCGGCAGCCAGTTCATAAGCCGCTTCGGCAGTATACATGCCTTCCACCACCATCCCCACTTTTTCAGTGGCTTCCTGCGGATCCATTCCCTCGCCGATCATGATCCCGCAGCGTCTGTTTCTGCTGTGCATGCTCGTGCAGGTGACGATCAGATCTCCTACTCCGGACAGGCCCATGAAAGTGCTGCGGTCCGCTCCCATTTCGACGCCCAGACGCGCCATCTCCGTCAGTCCTCTCGTCATCAGCGCGGCCTTGGCATTATCTCCGTAGCCCATGCCGTCCGAAATGCCGGCGCCCAGCGCGATGATATTTTTAAGCGCTCCTCCGAGCTCCGTGCCGATGACGTCAAAAGATGTATAGACGCGCATGGAATCTGACATGAAGAGATCCTGCACATAAGAAGCCGTCTCTCCGTCGCGCGAAGCGGCGATCAGTGTCGTCGGCAGTCCTTTTGCCACCTCCTCCGCATGAGAAGGACCGGAAAGCACGGCAAACCGAAGATCCGGACTGATCTGTTCCGCAATCTGCGAAATACACAGATGCGTTCCCCTCTCGATTCCCTTGGCACAGTTGATCAGCGGAATGCCGGCCGGAAGATATGCAAGCGTATCTTCAAGACAGGAACGGAACGCCTGCGCCGGAACGACATAGACAGCTGCTTCCGCTCCGTCAAGAGCTTCTTCTGCGTCGTCGGTAAATGTCACACCGGGTCCGATCACGGCTCCCGGAAGATATTTTTTATTCTCTCCTGTACTCCGCATCTCATCTATCGCCCGGGAGCTGCGCCCCCACAGAGATACTTTTCTTCCGTTCCTTTCCAGTGAAATTGCCAGTGCGGTTCCCCAGCTTCCCGCGCCGAGAACCGCTATTTTTCTTTCTTTCATCACATGAACTCCTGTTTTTTCTCAGGCCCTGCCGCAGATACCGGCAGATGACTCTCTGTCATCCGCCGCCGAAAGACGGCAGAGCAGAATCCGGAACCGGTTTAATTTTTCTTTTTTCCGGAAAAGCTGACCGGAGGCTCTTCTCCCCGTGCCAGCCTTACGATATTGCTGCGGTGTCTCCACAAAACGATCAGAGCCACAGCCAGCGCCCAGACGAGATAAGCACTGTGAAATACCGCCATGAAAACCGGAAGCGACACGGCCGCCGCGATAGAGCCGCAGGAGACTCTGCGGGTCAGTATCATGAACAGCGCCGCACAGGCCAGACACAACAGTCCGACTCTCCAGTCGAAAGCCAGCAGCACACCGAATCCGGTCGCGATGCCCTTTCCGCCCTTAAAACGCTGCGTCACCGGCCAGATGTGCCCCAGAAATGCCGCGGAACCGCAGACGATGGCGCCGTTGTCTCCCAGAACAAAACCGCCGATCAGAACGGGAACCGCTCCCTTCAGAATATCCACGAGCAGCGTGACCGCGGCGGCTTTTTTTCCCAGCGTCCGCAGCACATTCGTCGTTCCCGGATTTCCGCTGCCCTCTTTGTGAATATCAACGCCATAGGCTTTTCCCATCAGCGTAGCGGGAGAGATATTGCCGATGAAATAGCCGGCCGCCGTCAAAAGAATCCAGACAGCAGCCGTATCCGCATGAAAATCAGTCAATGGAATCCTCCCCTTTTTCTCTGAATACAAATTTGATCGAAGTGCCGGCGAATCCGAAGTTTTCTCTCAGCTTATTTTCCAGATAGCGGGAATAGGAAAAGTGCATCAGTTCTCTTTTGTTGACCTTAAAAGCAAAAAGCGGCGGTTTGACTCCCACCTGAGAGACATAATAGATCTTCAGCTTCTTTCCCTTGTCGGAAGGAGGCTGCTTCATCAGCGTAGCGTCGGCTATCACCGCATTGAGCTGACCGGTCGGAACGCGCATCGCTCTCTGCTCCGCCACCTCTTTTGCCAGATCCAGAACCTTCATCATGCGCTGGCCCGTCTTCACGGAGATAAACAGGATCGGTGCATACGGCACGAACGACAGCTCCGAACGGATCGTCTTTTCAAATTTTCCCATCGTGTGAGTATCTTTTTCTATCAGATCCCATTTATTTACCACAAGAATGATGCCTTTTCCGGCCTCATGCGCAAGCCCTGCGATCTTCTTATCCTGTTCCGTCACGCCTTCCGACGCATCGATCATCACGATGCAGACATCGCTGCGCTCGATGGAAGTAATGGCGCGGATCACGCTGAAGCGCTCGATATCCTCTTTCACTTTTTTTCTGCGCCGGATACCGGCTGTATCGATCAGCGTATATTTCTGTCCGTCGCGTTCAAACGGCGTATCGATAGCATCCCGCGTCGTGCCGGCAATATCGCTGACGATGACTCTGTCCTCACCGATCATGGCATTGATCAGAGAAGATTTCCCTACATTCGGCTTGCCGATGACAGCGATCCGGATGTCCTCTTCCTCTTCCTCCGACTCTTCTTCCTTCGGAAATCCCTCTACGATCAGATCCAGAAGATCTCCGAGATTGAGAACATTGGCCGCTGAAATCGGGACGGGCTCTCCCAGGCCCAGTTCATAAAAATCGTAAAAATCCTCAGGCAGTTTCGGCGTATCGATTTTATTGACGACGAGAATGACATTTCTTCCCGTCCTCATCAGCATTTCTCCTACCTCCCGGTCGGCCGATGTCAGTCCGGCTCTTCCGTCCACGAGAAAGAGAATGACGTCAGCGGTATCGATGGCGATTCTCGCCTGTTCCCGCATCTGAGAGAGAATGATATCATCCGAATCCGGTTCGATTCCCCCGGTGTCGATCAGAATGAAAGGTATTCCGTTCCATTCCGATTCCGCATAAATCCGGTCTCTTGTGACGCCTGGCGTATCTTCGACGATGGAGATCCTGCTGCCGACGATCTTGTTGAAAAGCGTCGACTTTCCCACATTCGGTCTGCCCACCACAGCTACAATCGGTTTTTTCATAGATAATTTTCCTCCTGTCATGCAGTCCTCTGCAGGACTGCAGGGTTCCTGCCGCCTTTGGCCGGTACAGATCTTCTATTTTGCAAACAGCGCATCAGCAAACATGGCGGGATCGAATTTCTGCAGATCATCCATTCCTTCGCCCACACCGATGAATTTTACGGGAACATCGAACTCGTCAGCCAGTGTGATGACGATTCCTCCCTTTGCCGTGCCGTCCAGCTTCGTCAGCACGATACCGGTAAGCTCCGCTACGCTGCCGAACTCTTTTGCCTGTGAAACAGCGTTTTTTCCGGTGGCCGCGTCTAAAACGAGCAGTGTCTCACGCGCCGCCTCCGGAAATTCACGGTCGATGACCTTATTCATCTTTTCCAGCTCCTGCATGAGATTTCTTTTATTCTGCAGGCGTCCCGCCGTATCGCAGATCAGCACATCCGCATTTCTGGCCTGGGCCGCTTTGATCGCATCGAAAATGACGGCGGACGGATCTGCTCCCTCCTGATGGCGGATGACCGGAACGCCTGTGCGTTCTCCCCATATTTCCAGCTGCTCGATAGCCGCCGCACGGAATGTATCGGCGGCGGCGAGAATGACCTTTTTTCCGTCTTCCTTCAGCATATGAGCGATCTTTGCGATGGACGTCGTCTTTCCGGAACCGTTTACTCCGATCATGAGAATGACGAGAGGAACAGCAGGGGAAAGCTCGTAGCCCGACTCCTTCGTGATCAGTTCCCCGATAATCTTCTTGATCTGTTCCATCACGCCTTCCGGCGTATCTATCTTTTCCGTCTTGATATCCCGGCGGAGACGCCCGATGATTTTTTCCGTCGTCTCCATGCCGATATCGGAGAGGATCAGTGTCTCTTCCAGCTCTTCCATCATCTCTTCATCGATTTCCGGCCGCTGAAAGATCACATCCTCGATCTTCTCCACCATATTATTCTTCGTTCTGGTCAGGCCCTCTTTCAGACGGCCGAAAAATGATTTTTTTTCTCCGAAAGCCATGCTGTCTCGTCTACTCCTTCCTGATTTTCCGCGCGTCTGCGCACCCTGTCGAAATTCCGGTTTTTCCCGCCGGCAGACAGGAAAAGCCGGCAGGTTTTCCGCAGAAATCCTCATTCTGTTTTTTCTGCCGGATCCATAATCCCGGGAAGGCCGGTATGCTTTTTCAGTCTGTCTGCTCCGCCATTTTTTCAGCTTCTTTCAGCCTCAGAGAGAGGACCTTTGAGATACCTTTTTCCGGCATCGTGACACCGTACAGGACATCGGCGTGTTCCATCGTCACCTTCTGATGAGTCACCAGCACAAACTGAATTCCCTCAAAATTCTCGAGATATTCCGCAAAACGTCCGATATTCGCCTCATCCAGCGCGGCCTCCACTTCATCCAGTATGCAGAAAGGCGTGGGCCTCGCCCGTAAAACGGCGAACATCAGCGCCATCGCGGTCATCGTTTTTTCACCGCCTGACAGCAGATTCATATTCTGCAGCTTTTTGCCGGGCGGCTGGACCGTAATCTCAATGCCGGCCTTCAGAGGATCTTCTTCCGTCATGGAAATCCGCGCTCTTCCTCCTCCGAACAGCTCTGTAAAGA
>CALXIZ010000095.1 GCA_944388495.1 uncultured Clostridia bacterium
GATCCTCTATCTCACCCGCGTCAACCGCTCCCTCGACTCCTCCGCCCTGCGGGCCGCCGTGCGCGAGGCCTATGCCGACATGCTGATCACCGCTCTGACGATCTTTACGCTCCTGGCAGCTCCGCGCACCGGCGTTCCGGTCGACGGCATCGCCGGCCTTCTGATCACCGTGTTTATCCTGTGGTCCGGCCTGACGGCTCTGCGCGAAAATACGGATCTTCTGATGGGAACGGCCGACAGAAAGCTTATGGAAGATATCCGTGCCGTTCTGCTCGAATATGATCTTTTCGAGACAGTGATCTCCTGTGCCGTCCACGACTACGGTCCCTCCTCCAAGGCCGCTGTCATCTGCGTCGCTCTGAACCCGCACTGCAGCCGCGACGCAGAATCCGTCTCGGAGACTATCGCGGAAGCTTCCGGACAGCTCCGGAACAGACTCGGGCTGAACTGTGTCATATACTGCGATCCGAAGGAAGTCTGACCTCACCACAATAAAAAATCCGGACCGCGTATCTTTTCATACACGATCCGGATTTTTTCCGGTTACGGAGCTTCGGACAGACCAGACCGCAGCATTCCGTCGTCACCACCGGTTCTATATTGCGCAGTCTGTCTCTCCCTTATCCATACAATACTCACTCTTAACAGGGCGGTCTGCCAGATACCGCCGGCGGGAAAAACGCTGCCGTAATTTCATTCTCCGGACTCAGCTCAGGAGATAATCGGCATAATAGCCTTCCTTATCGGGCTCCGTATGCCAGGAAAAACTCTCTGTCAGAACATAGCGACCGTTGTCATATTTGAGCTCTTCCCAGAAATGCGGATCATTGGCAGCGCATCCGTTCGCCTTGTCGACCGCGATGATCTGGTGACTGCCGAACACCTCCATCTTCGCCGGCTTGCCGGCTGCCTTCAGTTCCTCCAGATGTTTTTCCGCCTCGGCTCTGTCCGTGTAAACCTTCAGATCCTGATCCAGGCTTTCGAGATAAACGGCAAATAATTCCTTCATGACATTTCCTCCTTCGCATATCCCGCCGCAGCTGCGTCCCCTGCCTGTACCTTCCGTCTTTTCCGCAGCTTTCCGCCGCTTCTTCCGGACACAGATGCGGGATATATCGTCCGAGTATATTATAATCCTTCTTATTATTTACGGCAAGTATAACTATAGGCATACATATTATTTTTATTATATATTTTTTATGCTTCCGCCCTCAGTTTTTGAAAATTTCTTCAACCGGCCAATATATGCACCATAACGCCGCTTTATTCATAATATAAAGCAGCACGACACGGGACGGACCGCAGAAGCGGCCGTCTCAAGCAGGGTCATAACAAGATATGACGGCCGAACCGGCAACATGAGAGGAGAATTTCATATGTGTAATACATGCAATCGACAACCCGTAAATACCTGCACTCACACATCTCCGTGTTTCGCGTGCAGACCCGTTCTGAGCGCTCAGACAGAATATGCCCCGGCGCGGCGTCCGGAATGCGTCAGACCCGGACCGGCGGGACATCACTGCTGCCGGCCTCCGGTCATGATCGCGCCGTGCCGCTGCTGTTTTCCGCAGGACTGCCGCCGCGAGGAATGCTTCTGCCGCAGACATTTTCCGACAGGCGGAGGAACTGATGTATGCCGGTAAGCGGAGCGGCTGCCGTATCGCGAGACCCTGCGCGGTCGATTCGTGCGGCAGGAAACCGTTCCCCCGACCATGCCCTGATCCTCCTTTGACGTGTCGTCCGGATCACTGCGGATGGAAGATCCCGCCAGACTGCACTCCCGGCTGTCCGCCGCCATTCGGACCGCCCGGCTGCAGGCCGGGACCTGAAATCTGTGTCAGCAGACCGTGCGACGAAGACGGCCTGGAAGAATGTTTCACATCCTGCCGGGAACTGCGGATCGACCGGCTGCTCGAAGCGCTCGGCCGCATGATCGGCAGCCGCTGAGATCATCCCGGAAAGCAAAAAAATTTCCGTTTGAAAAAGGTCAGAAAATGAAAGAAAAAACAGTCAGAAATGAAAAAAAGAAACATCATTCCGTACGGCCGGATCTCGCGGCGTATCTGTCAGATCCGGCCTGCGACGGAATCGATACCTATGCTTATGCCGGACAGACGGGAAGATTATCGGCAGGCCTCAGAACCACAGGCGTCGTTTTTGATTCTTTTGACGCATCCGATATCCGGGATTTTGAAATGGATGAGGAATTTCTCACCATCAACCGCCCCGGAACTTATCTGATAACCTGTATCATCAACGTGCCCCGGGCGGCGTCAGCAGACGCGGTATTCCGCCTGATGACCGCCAGCCGTCCGATCGCCGGCACATCCGTCCGGATCCGCCATACCGCAGGCGGCGATGATGCATCCTTCATGACACAGACTGTCGTCAGAATCAATGAGCGCACCACACTGACGCTGACTCCCGACCGATACGTCGAATACGCGGCAGATGATGAAGAAAGCACCTTAGCATCACTCACTGTACTGAAACTCAAAGATTAACCCGTTTCCTGCCGCCGGCCGTCCCTGTCGTGTTTTCATACCGGGCTGCTGCAGACCTGCCTCTGCAGCAGCCCGTTTTCTGCTGTGCCGGATCTTCTGTTTTCCTCCTCACCCGCACACAGATGAGGCGGGATTCGTATTCTCCCGCTTTCACCGTTTTTTCCTCTTTGCTCCGCCGCAAAAAAACAGCAGCGGGGCGATTGTAAGTTCGCCCCGCTGCCGCTGCATTTGTTTTGGTTTTGTTTCGTGTTCGTTTTACTTTTGATTTTTGTTGGAGAGATTTTTATGAAAAGAATTCTGCTTCCGGGTCTTTCAGATTTTTCTGTTTTCCCCTTCCGCACCTATATAATAGCTTTCCAATGTGATGATTTTGTAAAGCCATTTTGAAGAATTACTAAACAAAATATAAACAAAACCTGACATCGGACCTTTTTATGTACTTTTCTTCAGGCTGTGCTCATCAGCCTCCTCTCAGATTATATCGATATGGCAGGCCCGCATCGCTTCGAGCGCCGTCCTGTGACTTTCCGGCGTCACGCCGGCGCAGCAGTCCGCATGAACCAGAACAGGAATCTCCGGAAAGGCGGCCCTGCAGATCATGGCATTTGAAATAACGCAGATATCCGTACATACTCCCGCCAGGTGAATCTCCTCCGGCCCGCCTCCGCACTCCTCTCTGATGATTTCAGGCAGACGCATCTCACCGAACGTCACTTTATCCACGACGCGGTCCTCAGCCCGGATCAGACGCCCGACCTGCTCACAGATCTGCCATCCCTCCGTGTCCTTCAGACAGTGAGGCACCGGCAGATTCCGCCCTTCCCTCGTGGTGAGATAATCCTCTCCGTGAGTATCTCTGGTATAAAAGACCTTTCCCTCAAAGCCGCTTATCAGACTGCAGACATCACCGACGATACCGGCGCCCTCCGCCGTTCCCAGAGCGCCCGTCAGAAAGTCGTTCTGCATATCTATGACGAGTAAACATTTCATGGCAGCACCTCTTCCTCCTTTTAACAGTTCATCTTTCCGCTTCTGATACCTATCTTACCATATTTTTCCCTGCCCGCACACCGCATTCCTTTTCCGGAACGATCGCAGCATTTCTCCGGCGGATTCTCCGATACAATGTAATCAGACAGACAACGGAGCGGCAGACTGCCCGGCGCATCTGCCCGCCCTGAAAACATGACAGCCAGAAGGGAGATCATCATGAAAATCACAGCAGTAAGAGAAGAATACCTGCGCATCTGCGCATCGGAAAAAAAGCTGTCCCCTCATACCGTAAAAGCCTACTCCGCCACACTGAAAAACTTCGATACATTTGCCTGCAGCCTCGGTTTTCCGGAAATCGAAGAGATCACACGAAAAGAAATACACGCATACATTCAATCACTGAACGAGACACTCAAAGCCTCCTCTGTCCTCCAGAAAAAAGCCATCGTACACGCATTCTTCGAATATGCCGTCTCAGAAGAACTTCTGGAACATTCTCCGTTTGACCACATCAACGTACGGATCCGCAAACCGGCCCTCCTTCCCAAATCGCTCAGTGAACAGGAAATATACAGAATCATCAATGCCGCCTATGACGATGAGATCGGCAGCTGGGACGGCAATTCCGGCGTGGAGCGCATCGTTCATATAAGAGACTGCCTGATCCTCGAAACGATGTTTGCCACCGGCATACGCGTTCAGGAGCTCTGCGATCTGACGATGGAATGCATGGACTTCAGCACCGGAACGATACGGATTTTCGGCAAAGGCCGCAAGGAGCGCAAAGCCTATATCGTTCAGCCTTCCGTTCTGATGCTCTACAAAGACTACTTCGCCTTCCGCTTTCTGATGGGCTTTCACGATTCCCACGTCTTTGTCACACGCCACGGAAAACAGATGTCAACCCAGAGCATCCGCTTTCTGCTCGGAAAGTATACCGATCTTGCCGGCATAAACAAACATGTGACGCCTCACATGATCCGCCACACCTTCGCAACCCTTCTTCTGGAAGAAGGCACCGACATCAAATTCATCCAGGAGCTTCTCGGCCACAGCTCCATCACCACGACACAGATCTACCTGCATATCAACGAACGCGCCATCCGCAGCGCCGTCACCGACAGACATCCCCGCCGCCGGATGGACATCCACAACCCTTACGCCGACGCAAAAGACTCCGATCTGCAGAACCACCGGCCGCCGGAATTTCTGCCTTCGGAATAACAGCGAAACAGCCGGATCCTCTGATTTTCCTGAAAAAAATGTCAAATTATCTTCAGAAGGGGCGGATAGTTTGCGAAAAAAAGAAATATTTGCTCCCTTCGACCAAAGAATTAAAAAAGGAGGAAAAGAAAGATGAAGATCAAAAAAGGCCTCGCGCTGAT
>CALXIZ010000096.1 GCA_944388495.1 uncultured Clostridia bacterium
TATAATCATAGACAGGAAATCATAAATATTCATCTGCACTATCATCTGAATCAGAAGAGGTATTACCCATGAGATATTCAAGACAGGACAAAATTCTGCAGATCATCGCAGAGCATGAAGTCGAAACACAGGACGCGCTGGCACAGAAGCTGGCGGAGAACGGCTTTCACGTCACACAGGCCACGATCTCCAGAGATATCAAAGATCTCCATCTCGTAAAGATCCCGTCTTCCTCGGGCCGCTACAAATACGCTGCGGCTCCGGAAGCACAGCCGTCGGATATCAGCGGCCGTTTTCACAGGATTTTCAGCAATACGGTCAGCTCCATCTCTTCTTCCGGCAATCTTATCGTCCTCAAAACGCTTTCCGGATGTGCCAATGCCGCCGGCGAGGCGATCGACTCGATCGGCATCAAGGGCGTACTCGGCTGTCTTGCCGGTGACAATACCGTACTGGTCGTCGTTGACGATCCGAGACATGTCCCGGATATCGTAAAAAAGTTTTCGGAAATCACGGGAATCTGATAAGTCGAAGGAGAAGATCGATGCTTTCACACATCTATATCAGAAATTTTGCTATTATCCGGGAGATGGATCTGGATCTGAAGGAAGGACTCAATATCATAACCGGTGAGACGGGCACGGGAAAATCTGTCGTCATCTCCGCCGTCAGTACAGCTCTCGGCGGACGCGGAAGCACTTCCTATGTGGCTGACGGCTGTGATAAAGCTGTCGTTCAGCTCGTCTTTTCTCTTTCTGACCGCGAACGCGCCCTCATCACCTCTGATTTCGGCTACATGCTCGAAGATCCGGATGAAGATCTCATTCTCTCCCGCGATTTTTACGCATCCGGAAAAAGTATCGCGCGCGTCAACGGAAGAATTGTCACACTGGCGGCGCTCTCGGAGATTGCGGCACAGCTGGTGGATGTCCACGGACAGTACGACAATCAGAAGCTCCTGCATTCCGCTTCACACCTGGGAATTCTCGACCGCTTCGCCGGTCCGGCGATTCTGCCTCTCCGCGAGAAAATGGCACTCACCTATGAAAAATACAGAAGCGTCAGGCATTCTCTGACAAAGCTGCGCAAAGACCACAGCGAATACCTGCGCCGCCGCGATTTTCTCCGCTATGAGTACGATGAAATCACAGCGGCGGAGCTGAGAGAGGACGAAGACGCGGAGCTGAAACAGCGCCTGACACTTCTTCAGAACGGTGAAAAAATCTACCGCACTCTGGAGGAGGCCTATGACATTCTCTACGCAGGTCCGCTCGATCACTGCGCCTCTCTTCTTTCCGGAATCAGCGGATATGACGAATCCTATGCATCTTTTTCCGAGGCGGTGCAGAGCTGTATGTACACACTGCAGGATATCTGCGGCGAGCTGCGCAAAGCGCGCGATCAGGTGACATTCTCTCCCGGAGAGATCGACGAAGTCATGGAGCGTCTCGATCTCATAGAAAAACTCAGCCGCAAATACGGCGGCAGTATTTCCGATATTCTCGCCTACCGCGACAGCATCAGCGATGAACTCAGCCGTCTCGAAAATATAGATGATGAGGAAAATGATCTCGAAAGAAAGCTCGGTGAGCTGAGCTCACAGCTTGACGCCCTCTCCGCGGCGCTGACGGATATGCGCCGCAGAGCCGGAGAGGAGATGTCCCTCGAGATGACGCGCCAGCTGAAAGAGCTTAATTTCAGAAATGCCGTCTTTTCTGTCCGGATCACGCCTTCCGTCAATGCGGAGGGACGGAAGATCTACTCTTCCGATGGCAGCGACGCGGTCGAATTTCTCTTCAGCGCAAACCGCGGCGCTGAATTGAGGCCTCTGGCCGATGTGGCTTCCGGAGGAGAAATCTCCCGTATCTCACTGGCTTTCAAATGTCTGACAAGGTCTGCCGTTCTGTCTTCGGAAAAGCAGGCGGAATCTGAAGCAGACCGTCCGGAAACCTCCGGGTTCCTGACAGCCGGAACCATGATCTTCGATGAGATCGACACCGGCATCAGCGGCATTACGGCCAGCATTGTAGGAAAAAAGATGTCCGAGCTTTCCGCTCACCATCAGATTCTGTGTATTACGCATCTTCCGCAGATCGCAGCCGCCGGGGATCATCAGTATCTGATTTCAAAGGACGAGGACGGCAGCGGAAATTATACGACGATCACGCCGCTTTCCCGTGAGAAGAGAATCGAAGAGATCGCCCGCCTTCTCGGAGGAACAAACGTGACGCCCACTACACTCGCCAGCGCAGCCGAGCTGCTGCAAAGCTCCGCATACAGGAAAGACTGATATCTCCCGTACGGCGGTTTTTCAGCTTCTCTGCTCTTTTTACACTCTTTTTAGAATTTCCGCAATGACATCTTCGACGGTGAGTCCCTCCGCTTCGATTGTGATATCCGCATATTTCTCATAAAACGGAACGCGGTAATCATAAAGATCCGCCAGCGACTCACCCGGCTTCATCGCGATACCGCGCGTCCTGATATTATTCAGTCTGCGTTCGATCTCTCCGAGCGGAAGCTTCAGATAGACGATGACTCCGTTCTGTGAGAGATTTTTCATCGCCTTCTCGCTGTAGACAGCGCTTCCTCCCGTAGAGATGACAGATCCGTCCGCCTCAAGTCCCGCCAGCACGTCTTCCTCGATTTTCAGAAATTCATCCATCCCCCGGCTGTCGATGAGAAACTGCAGCTTTTCTCCTTCCCTCTGCTGAATCAGCAGATCCGTATCGATAAACGACATGGCGGCCGTTTTCGCCAGTATGACGCCGACACTGCTCTTTCCACAGGCCGGCATCCCGATCAGAACGATATTTTTCATAAACTTTATTTCCTTTTTTCTGATATTTCCTGATGTTTCCTGATATTTTTCCGCCGGCAGCACTGCATAGAAAATATCCGCGCGTCCTGCGCGGTCTTCCTCATACAGAAAAACCGGAGCGTCTCCGCTCCGGTGATTTTCAGTACAGACTGCTGACTTGCTGTATTTCCGATGAATTATTCTGCATCTGCCGCAGTCTCTTCCGCTGCAGGCGCCTCTTCAGGAGCTTCCGCCGCTTCTTCTGCAGGAGCAGCCGCTTCCTCTTCCGGCTTTGCAGGAGCATTCGGATCGATCGTTTCCTTGATGCTCAGGCTGATTCTTCTCTTTTCTTCATCGATTTCGAGAATCTTGGCAGATACGATCTGTCCTACGCTGATCTCATCAGCGATATTGGTAACTCTCTTGTGAGCGATCTCCGAAATATGTACGAGACCGTCGAGACCCGGTTCGAGTTCTACAAATGCACCGTATTCTTTGATCTGAACGACTTTGCCCTGAACGACCTGGCCTACCTGATAATTTTCGTTGATGACGGACCAAGGCTCCGGCGTATTCTGCTTCAGACCGAGAGAGATTTTGCCCTTTTCCTCGTTCATGGAGAGGATCTTGACATTGATCTTTTCTCCGATGCTGAGTGCTTCCTGCGGATGTCTCAGCTTACCCCAGGAAATCTCGGAAATGTGGAGCAGACCGTCGATACCGCCGATATCTACGAATGCACCGTAATCCGTAAATCTCATGACCGTACCTTCCACCGTGTCGCCTACGTGGAGAGATGCCCAGATCTCTGCGATCTTCTTGCTCTTTTCTTCCGCGAGGTATGCCTTATGGGAGAATACAGCCTTGTTTCTCTTCTGATCGACTCTCGTAACCTTAACAGTCAGAGTCTGACCGATAAACTCATCCGCTTTCTCCACATATCTGTCGTTTAACTGCGACATCGGGATGAAGCCGGTGACTTCCTTGTATGCAGCGATTACGCCGCCCTTAACTTCTCTG
>CALXIZ010000097.1 GCA_944388495.1 uncultured Clostridia bacterium
GAGAGGATGCGGGCCGTCTCCTTTCATATGTCGGGAGGTACCGGAGAAATACTGGAAATACAGGGCTGTACGCCGGTGAGACGGATCGGCGGAGTCCGGGATATTTCTTTCGGCCAGCTGATCGACAGAACGGGCGTTGCACTCGGATTTTCTTTTCCTGCGGGAGCCGCGCTGGACAGGATCGCATGTGATTCGCTTCCTGAAGAAGGACTTTCCTGTTCTTCGAGAGACAATACGAAAATCCCGCAGCCGGTGACGGGCTCTGTGCGTGTTGACGATACTTTTGTCAGCCTTTCCGGGATCGAAACACAGATTATGCGCTGGATTGAAAAAAATGAAAATCTTCTGAGAGAAGGCGGCGATACGGCCGACGCTGTGAGAAAAAAGATTATTCCGGAGCTTTTCAGCCGTATATCGGATGTCATGCTGAAGCTGTCGGAGAACGCTCTGCGCAGAGCGCAGGCGGATACGATCATCTTCGTCGGCGGCGTATCAGCCAGCTCCTTTCTGCGGCGTGATCTGAGCAGACGATTGGAAAAGAAAGGGAAAAAAGCCGTTTTCGGAGATGCCGTTTTGAGCTCGGACAACGCCTGCGGGACGGCGAGACTCGGAGCGGCGCGTTTTCTGAAAGAAATATCGGAGAAGATACGGTGACGGAAAAGAGAAGGTGCTGTCGCATCAAACGGCTGAAAACCGCTGATGCGACAGCACCTTTTATCAATCTGACCGGGGTCATCCCCTGAAAAATATTCGGATCTGTATTTATTCTTCCACCCGGATGACGCTGCTTACAGAGTTTACGTAAGCCTGTGTATCCAGCTCCTCCAGAGCGGTGTTGAGTACGTTTCGTTCGGCTTCATGAAGGATGAAGACGAGAGGAACGACGCTTTCCGGCGTTCTGAGACCGGGACGCTGCATCATGGAGGCGATGCTGATGCCGTATTTTCCGAATGTCGAAGAGATCTTTCCGAGAACGCCCGGAGCATCATCGACGATCAGCTTGAGATAGTATTTGTTTTTTCCCTCTCCCGCATAGGCGACATCGCCGTATTCTTTCAGGACAGGCGTGGAGTCGAAGGCACAGCCTTTATCGATCGCTCTGGCTATTTCGATGACGTCTCCCATGACGGCGCTGCCGGTAGGAAGCGGGCCGGCGCCTTTTCCGTAAAACATCAGGTCATCCACAGCGTTTCCTTTGACGAAGATGGCATTAAATTCATTGCTGACGGATGCCAGGGGATGATCGAAAGGCACGAGTGCCGGCTGTACGTGACATTCCACGGCATCATCCTTCTTTTTGGCCGTGGCCAGAAGTTTTATTTTGTATCCGAACTGTGTGGCAAAATTGATGTCGTCCTTTGTGATGGATGTGATGCCCTGTGTCGGGATGTCCTCGGGCGGTACTCTCAGACCGAAAATGATGGACATCAGAATCGAAAGCTTATTTGCCACATCGATCCCTTCCACATCGCCGGAAGGGTCTCTTTCCGCGAAGCCTTTTTCCTGTGCGTCTTTCAGAACATCATTATAGTCGAGACCGTATTCTGTCATCTGTGTCAGGATGTAGTTCGTCGTACCGTTGACAATGCCGAGAATTTCATCAAAATCATTTGATAAAAGAGCGTTGGACAGTGTGCCGAGAATAGGAATACCGCCGCCGACACTGGCTTCAAAGCGGATCATGACATTATTTTCACTGGCAATGTGCTGAAGCATGATACCGTTTGCGGCGATGGCTGCCTTATTTGCCGTGACGACATGCTTTCCGTTTCTGAGAGCTCTTGCCATGTACTCTGTGGCGGGTTCAATACCGCCGATGAGTTCGACAACGATATCGATCTCCGGGTTGTCCAGAATATCTGCAGGGTCCTGCGTATAGACTCCGTCAGCCACACAGATGCCTCTGTCTTTTTCGGGGCTGCGGTTCAGAATTTTTATGATGTCGATGGAGATGCCGGTGGAACGTTCGATGCGGCTGCGGTTCATCTGCAGCGTTCTGAAGGTGCCGACAGCGACATTTCCGATACCGAGAAGGCCGATTTTTACATGCTTCATTGGATATCCTCCGTTAAATATATCTGTCAGTCGCATTTTATCCGTACGAATGAATAAAACAAACAATATTATAATATATTTCTAATGCATTGTCTAATATTTTAAAAAGGATTCCTGCACGGCAGGAATCGGATCGCCGCGCGAAGAAGAGGCGTGCCGAGGGTGCGGAAATATGACATGCGGGCGCGCGGAAACGGAAAAAAGCGGCGGACAGTCTGGAGGCATGATAATGAGGGAAGACAGAGCCGGCAGGCAGGAAAAACTGCAGAAAATTTTTATGATCGTCTTTGCGGGTGCACTGGCCGTTGTCGTTGCAGTATGCAGTGCTTCATTCGGGCAGGAGCGGCGGGTACCGGTCTACAGCGTGGATACCGGTGAGAAAAAGGTGGCCATCAGCTTTGATGCGGCATGGGGAGACGAGTTTACCGGCGGTATTCTCGATATTCTCGATACGTACAATGTAAAAGCGACTTTTTTCCTGGTGGATTTCTGGTCTCAGAAGTATCCGGATGATGTGAAGGAGATTGCAAAGAGAGGCCACGATATCGGAAATCATTCAGCGAGTCATCCCGATATGGCGGATCTGACGGAAGCGGAAATCGCGCAGGAGCTGAATACCTGTGCGGATACGATAGAATCCCTGACAGGCAGGCGTCCGACGCTTTTCCGCCCGCCTTACGGATCCTATTCCGATACGCTGATCACGACAGCGGAGTCTCTGGGATATCAGACGATCCAGTGGTCCGTTGATACGTGCGCCGCAGAGGAAAAAGCACAGGATATGTTTTTCGGAAATTTTCTATCTGTCTGTTTTCCAGTGGATATCGAGACTCCTCTTTCCGATTTCGATCCGTCCGATCAGAAGTTGTGCCGTCTCCCGCTTCTGATGAGATGTCATATCTGCTGAAAAGAGAGAAGGCGACGCAACGGGAGCGGAAAAATCTGTTTCCGAGAGCCGCTTTTTTTCCTCTTCCAGTTCGTCGATTCTGCGGTTGATATACTTCATGGAAACGGAGGAGGCGGCGGTACAGCTTTTGACGAGTCCGCGTATTTCCTCTTCGATTTCAGCGCAGCGTTTCTTTCCGCAGTGAAACATTTTTACAGCCGAGGAAAGAAGCTCTGCGATACACGATGTGACGATCTGCTCCAGCTCTCCGATGCGGAATGTAAAGGAACGTACGCGGCATATATGCAGGCTGTGTCTGCCGCTGCAGCTCAGATAACGGCGTTCGCCGGCTTTTTTGATGCGGACGGAATAACCGCAGGCGGAACAGCAGAGGAGCCCGGACAGCCAGGAGATATTTCCTTTTCCTGATCCGGCAACCGGTCTGTTCTGATCGAGGCGGTGCTGACATCGGAGCCATACGCTGGAATCGACGATGCCGGGAAAATTCGTAAGAGAGAGCGTCCACTGAGAAACCGGGTTGTTTCCCGCCGTCTTTGAAGAGCGTTTTCCCACGATGTGAGCGGAAAAAGTGCCGTCAAACTCTTCCTCGCTGTTGGAAACGGAGCCGATGCCCCTGTCTTTATAATAGAGGAGAACGGAGCGGTCTGCCGAGGTGTAGACAGGAGAGCGCAGCATGCGGGAGAGCGCCCTGCTGTCCCATGTGCGCTGACGGCAGGCCGGAGAGGTATCGGAGGAGAGTTCTCTGACGATGGAAGCGAGACTGCGGCCGGAGTCGGCATATTCGGAGAAAATTTTTCGTACCGTTCTGGCATGTTCGTCGGCGGCCAGAGAAGGGACACTGTGTCCCTCAGAGAGCAGCCGTGTGTTGCGGAAACCGAACGGTGCTTTTCCGCCGGGCCAGGCGCCGGTACGGATTCTCGAATAATAATTGTCCGACACCCGCTCCGCGATCGTCTCGCGTTCCAGCTGAGCAAAGGTCATGATGATATAGACCATCGCTTTTCCTATCGGTGTGGATGTGTCAAACTGTTCGCTGATAGAGGAAAAGGATACGCCGTGTCTCTCAAATATTTCCCACATTTTGCTGAAATCGCCGACAGAGCGGCTGAGACGGTCGAGACGGTAGACGATGACACGACAGATTTTTCCGGCTTCAATATCTGCGGTCATCTGTATGTAGCCCGGACGTCTGAGATTTTTTCCGCTGAAACCGCGGTCTGTATAGACGCTGACTTCCGATCCCTCGCACCGGCTCCGGCACAGGCTGATCTGTGTCTCTACAGAAATGGAATCCTTCTTATCGACAGACTGTCTCGCATAGATCGCTGTCTGTCTTCTGTTTTCGTCATTTTTCATTTTTTCCGGCCGTTTTCTGACTGCATGGCGGATAGAAGACGCAGGACGGCGGCGGCCTGAAGAGGCGTCAGACGATCCGGATCCAGTCCGTGATGACGGATGATATATTCCTCCTGCTGAAGCGGAGTCCCGTCCTTTATTCTGTCCCTGTTTTTCATTTTTCAGATCCTCCTGTAGCGGTTATCTCTCTGTATGGTCTGCACTGTATTTCATACAGGAGAAGATGTGGCGGCAGATATGCCGTGCTGTTGTCTGTACTTTTGTTTTATTGTATGCAAATTTCGGAGCCAATATGAAGAGTTCTGTGGTATGATATAAAAATGTGACAGAAAATACTAAAAAGTATGGAGGCAAAAAAGAATGCTTACACTCGATAAGATATATCACGCCGCATTTGTCCTCAAGAATGTGGCGAGAAAGACAGATCTGATCAAGGCGACCAAGCTGTCGGATGAGTGCGAACTTTATCTGAAGACGGAAAATCTGCAGGAAACGGGAAGTTTTAAGCTTCGCGGAGCTTATTATAAAATAAGTCAGCTGAGCGAGGAAGAAAAGAAACACGGCATTATCGCCTGCAGTGCGGGAAATCACGCACAGGGCGTGGCCATGGCGGCAACGCGCAACGGAATACGTTCCATGATCTGCATGCCGGACGATGCCCCGATCAGCAAGGTGGAGGCGACCAAACAGCTGGGAGCGGAGGTCTGTCTCGTCAAAGGCGTCTATGATGACGCATATGAAAAAGCGCTTCAGCTGCAGGAAGAGACAGGAGCCACTTTTATCCATCCGTTTGATGATGATGAGGTTATAGCCGGGCAGGGAACGATAGGTCTCGAAATCCTGGATGAAATCGAAGATCCGGATGCCGTCGTGGTGCCTGTCGGCGGCGGCGGCCTTATTTCGGGAGTCGCTTATGCGATCAAACATCTGAATCCGAAAGTAAAAGTATACGGTGTACAGGCCGCGGGAGCTGCGGGGATGGCGGAGAGCCTGAAGGCGGGCAAACCGATTATGCTGGACAGCGCGGCTACCTTTGCGGACGGCATCGCAGTCAAGCATCCCGGAGATCTGACGTACCGGATTGTCGAAGAATATGTGGATGAAGTCGTGACAGTAAGTGAGGACGAGATAGCAGCCGCCATTCTGGCTCTGATAGAAAAGCAGAAAGTGATCGCGGAGGGAGCGGGAGCTGTAGGTGTGGCTGCCGTGATGGCCGGAAAACTTCCTGTAAGGGGTCAGAAAGTAGTCAGCATCGTCTCCGGAGGAAATATCGACGTCAACATTCTCAGCAGAGTCATCACGAGAGGCCTGGTCACCAGCGGAAGAAATGTGAATCTCACGATCGCTCTCACCGATAAGCCGGGACAGCTTCAGGAAGTATCCGAAATCATCGCCGGCTGCGGCGGAAATGTGGTCGCTGTCCATTATGACCGTTCCGATGCCAATATGGCGATCACCAGCTGTTTTCTGAAGCTGGCGCTGGAGACGAGAGACAGACAGCAGATCGAACAGATAAAGCGGGCGCTGTCGGAAGCGGGCTTTGAACTGGTGACAGAGCGCGTCTGAAAAGAGAGACGGAAAATCAGGATAAAAAATCATACAGCAGGGCTGTCATGATAAAGGATGAAGGAGAAAAAAATGAAAGTACTCAGCACGACAAAAGCGCCGGCAGCGATCGGGCCGTATTCTCAGGGTCTGGAAGCGGGAAACATGGTATTTGTATCGGGACAGATTCCGGTTAATCCGGAGACGGGAAATATTCCTGATACCATTGAGGAACAGACGGCGCAGTCGCTTTCTAATATAGAGAATATTCTCGCGCAGAGCGGCCTGTCTATGTCAGATGTCGTCAAGACGACAGTCTTTCTCGCGGATCTGGGAGACTTTTCCGCGATGAATGAAGTATATGCATCGCGTTTTCAGGAACCGTATCCTGCGCGAAGCTGTGTACAGGCAGCCGCAATTCCGAAGGGATGCGGAGTGGAGATCGAATGCATTGCAGTGAAGCGGTAAGACGGACAGCGTGCAGCGGACAACAGACGGCGGCAGGGGAATAGACAGCAGTTCTGCTTTTTCCTCTGCGGCGCACGCTGACAGTCTCGACTGGAAAGATATCACGGCGGAACAGATCGTGGAGCGGGTCAGCCGGAACGTGAAAAACGGTTCGATCATTCTGTTTCACAATAATGCACAGCATGTCCTGGAATATCTGCCGCGGATACTGGAAAATCTCAGAAGCGGCGGATATGAGGTGGTAAAGATCGATGATCTCATCTATCATGAGAACTATCATATCGACAATAACGGGATTCAGATCAGTGACGGACCCGCACAGGCGGAAAAATCTCCTCGGAACAGAGAATAAAACTTACTGCCGGAAGAGAAAATGAGGAGTCGTCGGAAGAAAAAATTTCAGTAATTCCTCACAGAATTGCATGAAATTTTTCCTGAATGGTGAATATGTCGCGGAAGACCCAAAAAAATACTTCGACAGGACAGAAAAAATATATGTGCAGAATGCAAAAAGGAATGGTGTATGGCGCATTTTGTGCTATAATATTTTTTATAAACTGTTAATTCACAATAGAGAGGATTTCAAAGACAATGAGTACAAAGTATCTGTATCTGTTTACAGAAGGTAATGCAGACATGAGAGAGCTTCTCGGCGGCAAGGGCGCAAACCTGGCTGAGATGACAAATCTGGGCATGCCGGTGCCACAGGGTTTTACGATCACCACGGAAGCGTGCAACCGATATTACGATGACGGAAGAACGATCGCACCGGAAATCGAAAGCGACATCATCGCTTATATGGCGAAGCTGGAAGAGATTACAGGTAAGAAATTCGGAAATCCAGACAACCCGCTTCTCGTTTCCGTACGTTCCGGAGCGAGAGCTTCCATGCCGGGCATGATGGATACGATTTTAAATCTCGGTATCAATGATGTCGTGGCAGAGGGTATGATTACTCTGACGAAAAATCCGAGATTCGTATACGACTCCTACAGAAGATTCATCCAGATGTTTTCCGATGTCGTGATGGAGCTTCCAAAATCCGACTTTGAGAAATATATAGATGAAGTGAAGGCGGAGCGCGGCGTAAAGTACGATGCGGAGCTCGATGAAAATGATATGAAGCGGCTCGTTGAGCACTTCAAAGAATATTATAAAGAAAAGATGGGCGTGGACTTTCCTCAGGATCCGAAGATCCAGCTGATGGAAGCCGTAAAGGCTGTATTCCGCAGCTGGGACAATCCGAGAGCAAACTCTTACCGTAAGATGAATGACATTCCGAGCAGCTGGGGAACGGCTGTCAATGTCCAGTCCATGGTATTCGGAAACTGGGGCGACGATTCCGGCACAGGCGTGGCATTTACGAGAGATCCGGCCACCGGAGAAAAAAATCTGTTCGGCGAATTTCTCATGAATGCTCAGGGAGAAGACGTCGTAGCCGGTATCCGCACACCGCATACGATCGATCAGCTGGCTGAGATCATGCCGGACGTCTACAAAGAGTTCAAAGAGATCGCGGATAAGCTTGAAAATCACTATAAAGATATGCAGGATATGGAGTTTACGATCGAAAGAGGCAAGCTCTACATGCTGCAGACGAGAAACGGAAAGAGAACGGCGGCTTCCGCTCTGAGAATCGCGGTTGCTCTGGTGGAGGAAGGTCTCTGTACGCGTGAGGAAGCGATTCTGAAGGTGGATCCGAAGCAGCTGGATTCTGTTCTCCATCCGCAGTTCAATGAAGCGGCTCTGAAAGCCGCATCACCTGTGGCAAACGGCCTTGCGGCATCTCCGGGAGCAGCGTGCGGCGCCGTATACTTTACGGCGGACGATGCAAAAGAGCATGCGAAGGGCGGTCCGGTTCTTCTGGTGAGACTGGAAACTTCACCGGAGGACATCGAAGGCATGGCGGCGGCGGAAGGCATTCTCACCTGCAGAGGCGGTATGACATCTCACGCGGCGGTTGTGGCTAGAGGCATGGGTACCTGCTGTGTCAGCGGCTGCGGCGCGATCATCATCGATGAAGAGGCGAAGACGCTCAGAGTCGGCGATCATGTCGTCAGAGAAGGCGAATTTATGTCCATCGACGGTTCGACGGGTAATGTCTACATAGGAAAGATCCCTACGGAGCCTGCCAGAATCACCGGCGATTTTGAAACAGTCATGGGATGGGCAGATGATGTGAGAAAGCTCAGAGTCCGCACCAATGCCGATACGGAACCGGATGCGGCTCAGGCTGTGAAATTCGGCGCGGAGGGAATCGGCCTGACTCGTACGGAGCATATGTTCTTTGACGAAGATAGAATTCCTGCCGTACGTGAGATGATCGTATCCAAGACGAAAGAACAGAGAGAAAAAGCTCTCGCGAAACTCCTGCCGATGCAGAGAGGCGATTTTGAAAGCATCTATAAGGTGATGGAGGGAAGACCTGTTACCGTCCGTCTGCTCGATCCGCCGCTTCACGAGTTCCTTCCGCATGAAGATGAAGCGATCGCTGATCTGGCAAAGACGATGGGAATCTCCTTCGATGAGCTGAAGGATACCGTTACACAGCTGCAGGAAGTCAATCCTATGATGGGACACAGGGGCTGCAGACTCGCTGTGACCTATCCTGAAATCGCAGCGATGCAGGCGAGAGCGATCATCGAAGCGGCAATCAATGTAAACAGAGAGACGGATTACAATATCGTTCCTGAGATCATGATTCCGCTGGTAGGTGAGGAAAAAGAACTGAAGTTTGTCAAGGATGTCGTCGTTGAGACGGCGGAGAAGGTCATAAAAGAAGCCGGGGCGGAGCTTAAGTACCATGTAGGAACGATGATCGAAATTCCGAGAGCGGCTCTGACGGCAGATAAAATTGCGAAGGAAGCGGAATTCTTCAGCTTCGGAACGAATGACCTGACGCAGATGACGTTCGGCTTCAGCCGTGATGATGCGGGAAAATTCCTGCCGGAATATTATGAGCATAAGATCTTTGAAAACGATCCGTTTGCGAAGTTCGATCAGGAGGGCGTCGGCAAGCTGGTCAAACTGGCTGTAGAGCTGGGCAGAAAGACGAGACCGGATATCCATCTCGGTGTTTGCGGAGAGCACGGCGGAGATCCGTCTTCTGTAGAATTTTTCCATAATGCCGGTCTGGATTACGTTTCGTGTTCGCCGTTCAGAGTACCTATCGCGAGACTGGCGGCTGCACATGCGCAGATCAAAAATCCTCGCTAAATTCCGCTGACAGGGGAAGGATCAGGAAAAAAATATAACCGGAAGCAAGCACTCATGACTCGGGTATCGAGCATGGGTGCTTTTTCTTATGCACAAAATATCGATTTTTTCTATTGTTATTCTTATGCACGTCGTGCAGCATAAAATCTGAAGTGAAGAAAGGACAGTGACAGTAAATGGCATTTGCGATCGTTGATATCATTTATATCATTGCAAATTTTATGAGTATGATGACCGTCAGAAAAATAATGCATTATTTTTTCGATATGAGCGGGAAAGCTTTCGCTGCGGAGAATGCAGGATACGCGGTATACTGTATTTTTCTGAATATTTCCTACTTTTTGCATCTGAATACCTTTCTCTGTGCGGCGGGCTGTTTTGCCTCCATTCTGCTGATCACTGCATGTTCTGAGGACAATCTGATCAGAAAAATATGTGTGGCAGTCTATATTTTCGGTCTGACTTTCTGTTTTGATAAAATATTCAGAATCATATTTTATCCGATATGGCCGCTTTTTTCTCTTCCGTCTTCCGAAGCCGTCTGGGCGGCGATTGCGGGAAAAATCGCGCTGTGGATTTTCGTGCGCTTTCTCACGGAGACGAAACGGCGGGGGACGGTATCGAAGATGCTTTCCGAGAACTGTGAACTTTTTCTGGCGGCAGCTCCCGTACTGTCCTGCGGTCTGTTTGCGGTGATCTTATCGAGAGAGTCTTCTTCTTTCTGTACGGTGACGGGCGCCGTCTGCATTCTTTCTGTCAATCTGTCCGCTTTTCTTCTGTATCAGAATACAGACGGTTTTTATCGTGAGAGGATGAAGCGCAGAATACTGGCACAGCAGGCACGGAGAAGTGTCGAACAGCTGGATCTCATGTCGTCGACAGTGGAAAGTCTGAGAATTTTCCGTCATGATATCATCAATCATTTTATGGTTCTCCAGTATCATATAGAGCGCGGTCATACGGGAGAAAGTCTTGATTATCTGAAAAAGATGAAAATGATCTGCCAGAGTAGGCAGAAAATACGGACGGGCAATGCTGTGGCGGACAGTCTTCTCAATTATAAGCTGGAGGAGGCGGAGCGCAGGAATATCCGTGTGGAATATGAGATCGATATTTCGGACAGCCTGCCTGTGGAGAATTTTGATCTCACCTGCATCCTGGGCAACCTGATGGATAACGCTGTTGAAGCGGCTGAAAGGGCGGAAAAGCGCCGCATTACTTTTCGTATGGAATATCGTGACGGGGGTTTTTTTCTTTTTGAAATCCGCAATACCTATGCGGGAAAAATTATCATCAGCGATAATACGCTTCTGACGACGAAAAGAAACGCGCAGGAGCACGGTCTGGGGCTGAAAAGCGTGTCATGGGCGATACGGAAGTATAACGGGAGTATGCGTTTTCTGCACAGCGAAGGAATGTTTGGTGTAAGTGTCCGTCTTTTTTTCTGATAATGAAAGGGAATGAAGGGAAAGGAATGGAAATTTGCCGTCCTGTGTTGTATAGTTATTCTGAAAGAGATATTTCGCAAATCACCGGCCGGCTTTCGGAAACGCGGCGGAACAGAGAGTTATCAGAGAGAGGGTACGTTTCATGATAGAGAAAACAGCGATCATAGGAATGGGAGCACTGGGACTTCTGTACGGTTCTTATATTGCAGATCATGCGGGAAATGACACGGTATCTTTTATAGTGAGTGATGCCAGAAAGCAGCGTTATCGTGACAAAATTTTTACCGAAAACGGAAAGGTCGTCGATTTTGCGGTGGAGTCGGAAGAACTGGCGACGCCTGCCGATCTCGTTATCGTGGCGGTAAAGTACAACGATCTAAAATCCGCTCTCGACACGATGCGAAACTGTGTCGGCAGCCATACTGTCATCATGTCCGTAATGAACGGCATCAGCAGTGAGAAAATCATAGCCGGGCGTTACGGAAAGAGCAATATCGTTTATACCGTGGCTCAGGGGATGGATGCGGTGAAAATCGGCGATGATCTCACTTTCTCACAGATGGGAAAGCTCCATATCGGCATGCCTGCCGGCAGCGATGACGCTCCTCTGCGCGAAGTCATATCCTATTTTGACAGAATCGGGATGCCTTACGTCGTGGAGAAAGATATCGTGCTGAGGATGTGGAGCAAGTTCATGCTGAATGTCGGAATCAATCAGACGTGTATGGCGTTTGAGACGGATTATGCCGGATGTCTTGCGCCGGGAGAAGCTCACGATGTGATGATCGATGCCATGCAGGAGGTCAGAGCGGTGGCCGCGGCGGAAGGTGTAAACATCGCGGAGGAAGAAGTGGAGAAATATCTCGATATCGTAAGAACTCTGAGACCTGACAGTATCCCTTCGATGAGGCAGGACAGCCTGCAGAAAAAGAAGACGGAGGTGGATATGTTTGCGGGAACGGTGATGGAGCTGGCGGAAAAGCACAATATTGCCGTACCGGCCAATGAATTCCTTTTCTGCAGGGCAAAGCAGATTGAAGCGGCATATTAAAACGGATCTCGGAAATCTGCGGATCTGTTTTTACAGATAATGAAAAAGTCCGGGAACCTGTCGTCTCAAAAGCAGGTTCCCTGTGTTTCAGTAGTAAAAGGAGTTTTTGCATGAAAGAAAAGTTTAAAGAATGGGTTGTTTCCATCGTCGGACTGACGATAGGAGCCGCTCTGGCTGCGGCGGCACTGGAAAATTTTCTGATTCCGTTCCGGATTCTGGACGGAGGTCTCAACGGAATCGGCATGATCATCAATTTTCTGACAGATATACCACTGAGCGTTCTTATCGTAATTTTAAATATCCCGTTTTTTATCATCGGATTTATTCAGCTCGGAAGAGATTTTATCATTAAATACGCTTATGCGATCGTCGTCTTTTCACTGCTTCTGGAACAGTTTAAGGAAATGACAAATGCCACACAGGATTCTATTTTAGCTACCGTGTTCGGAGGCGTCATTCTGGGAATCGGTGTCGGACTGGTAATACGCTGCGGCGGCTGTATCGACGGCACAGAGATGGTGGCTATTCTGATAAACAAAAAAATGTCTTTTTCTGTCGGGCAGACGATTTTCTGTTTCAACATCATAATTTACAGCGCAGCCGGTTTTCTGTTCGGATGGGACAGAGCGATGTACAGTCTGATCGCTTATTTTATCACATCAAAGCTCATAGATATCGTTGAAAACGGGTTCGGAAAGACGAAATCCGTCATGATCATTACAAATGACGGCAGAAAAATCGCGGATGATATCTATGCAAGACTGGGAAGAACGGTCACTCTTCTCGAGGGTGAGGGACTTATCAGTGGACGGAAAGTCGTCCTGTACTGTGTCATCACGCAGCTGGAGCTGATGGAACTGAGAAAGATCGTACATGAGGCGGATGAATCAGCCTTTGTGACAGTTTCGGAGGTTTCCGAAATTGTGGGCAGGCATATAAAGAAAAATGATTTTCCGATCGGCCCGGGCGGAGAAAAGAACGGAACTGATGAAGCAGAAAAAACGGATTCCAAAATGTCAGAGCCGGAAAAAACAGGAGATACAGCGGTCGGCACAGAAGCGGAGCCGGCGGGCTGATGCGCGCAGAGCCGGTGTACGGCAGATGAGGAAAAAAGATGTTCGGTTATATTACGGTAGATAAACCGGAGATGAAATTCAGGGACTTTGATGTTTATCGTTCCTATTACTGCGGGCTGTGCCGGCAGCTGTATGACAGATACGGCATGAGGGGGAGAATGACGCTGAGTTATGATATGACATTTCTGATTCTTCTTCTGACCGGACTGTATGATACAGATACGGAGGAGGCTCTGAGACGCTGTGCGGCACATCCGCTGCATCGTCACGGCGAGAGATGCAACAGATTTACATCTTATGCGGCGGATATGAATCTGCTGCTGTTTTACTACAAATGTCTTGATGACTGGAGAGACGAAAAGAAAATCACCCGCAGGGCCGCGGCCCGGCTGCTTGCGGGGCGGGTAAGAAGGATAGAAAAGGAATATCCGAAGAAAGCCGGCGCAGTCGCAGAGTCGCTGAAAGAACTCTCTGATCTGGAAAAAAAAGGAGAAAATGTACTTCTCGACGAGCCGGCGGCCGCATTCGGCAGACTGACATCGGAGATCTTCGCTTATCAGGAAGATGTATGGGAGCAAACACTCCGGAAGACGGGTTTTTATCTCGGAAAATTTATCTATCTGATGGATGCCTATGAGGATGTGGAGGAAGATATCGTGCAGGGACGTTTCAATGTCTTTGCTCCTTTTTACGGAGAGGAGAGGTTTGACGAGCGCTGCGGTTCCGTTCTGAAGATGATGATCGCGGAGTGCACAGAATATTTTGAGCGTCTTCCCGTCGTCGATCATGCGGAAATACTCAGAAATATTCTGTATGCAGGTGTCTGGTCGAAATATGAGGCGGCTGTGCAGAAGAAAGGAAGGAAAGAAAAACGATGATATCAGATCCGTACAGAGTGCTCGGAGTTTCATATACAGCATCGGATGATGAAGTGAAAAAGGCGTACAGAGCGCTGTGCAGGAAATATCATCCTGATGCGAATATAAATAATCCCGATGCAGAGCAGGCTGCGGCCAGATTTACGGAAGTACAGCAGGCATATGAGCAGATCATGGATGAGCGCAGAAACGGAGGATCATTTCAGAGAAATTACGGCGGTGCGCAGTATGATTTCGGCAGAAGCCGCCGGTCAGGTGCCGGAACAGATGAATACACTCTGCACCTGCAGGCTGCGGCGAATTATATCAATACGCGCCATTTCCGGGAGGCGCTGAATGTGCTGTCCGCAATGTCACGAAGGACGGCGGAATGGTATTATCTCAGCGCACTGGCAAATGCAGGGCTCGGCAATAACTATGCCGCCGCGGAACAGGCCAAGACGGCAGCTTCGATGGATCCGGGAAATCCGATGTACAGGAATCTGGCGCAGAATCTCAGCTCAGGCGGATTCCGCTATGACGAACGCAGTGCCCCTTACGGAGGTCCGAGAGGAAACGGCAGTACATGTTCCGATATCTGTATGGCGAATCTCTGTCTGAATGCCTGCTGCAATCCTTTCTGCTGCTGTTGATTTACGGAGGAAAAACGTTGATGATTTACTGGCTCCGCAGTCCGAAGGCTTCCTCCGGAAGCGGAGAATATCTGAAAAGAGCGCTCTGCGATTATCTGACCCGTGTCCGGGGTATGAAAATTTCTGCACAGCAAATTCCGGTCAGCCGTTCTCCGGCAGGCAGGCCGTACCTTTCACGGGATTTCGGCACGGAATTTTCAGTCACACATACAGCGAACTGGTGGATCTGTGCAGTGGGGGCATCGCAGGATGGTCCTGTCGGAATCGATGCGGAAGAAAAGGAGCGCCGCGTCAGGAAAACGGAGGCGCTTGCCGGGCGCTTTTTTTCGGAACAGGAGGCGGAAATTCTCGCCGGCCTGCCGGAAAAAGAGGCGGAGCAGATATTTCTCAGAATGTGGGTGCGCAAGGAGTCGTATCTGAAGTATACGGGAACGGGTCTGGCGGGAGGCATGAATACTTTCAGCACTGCTGAAAGAGATGAAGACGGTGCGGTCCGTTTCCGCCGCAGTATTTTTCCGCAGGGCGGAAGAGCAGGCGGAGAAGCGGAGTTTACAGAGGTGAATCTGTCGGAAGAACTTTATGTTGTTCTGTGCCGCAGAGCCGGTGTGAAAGACAGGGAGACAGAGATATGGAAACTGATGTAAAAGACAGCGGAAAAAAGAAAGCCGGAGCCGATGTCAAAGAAGCGGCGCTGAAACTTCTGGATTACAGAGACCGGAGTGTCAGTGAGCTGCGTCAGCGTCTGATTCAGAAATCCTATACAGAAGAGGAAGTGGAAAAAGCGATCGCTGATCTGACTGAGTGCGGTCTTGTCGATGACCGCCGCTTTGCGCAGCTGCTTGTGCGCTCTTCTGTTTCGTCGGGAAAGGGACGCCTTCTTATCGCCCGCAGACTGAGAGAAAAGGGCGTAGATCCGGTTCTTGCGGAGGAGGTGCTGAATGAGGTTATGGAAGAGGAGAATGAACGCATTCTCTGCCTGCGCAGAGCGCTGATGATCTGCGGCCTTTCCGGCTATTATGAAATCGATGAGAACGGAGAGCTTTTTCTGCCCGGGGAAGGCATTCCTGATTATCTGCCGGCTCTTCCGGATCCGCTGAATTATTTTGAACCGCGGGATGAGGAGGTGCGCGCCGACAGAAGCGCAGGCCGGAAATACCGGGAAAGAGCGAAGGCACGTCTGGCGAGACGTCTCCTGGCGGCAGGCTTCCCTTCCGGAGCCGTTTATGATGCGGTCAGCAGAATCGAACGGCTTTGAAATAAGGCTGCCGCAATCCCGCCGGCTTTAGACAATGGGTAATTCACACATTGTCTGTTGTCATTGACACCGGCGGACGGGCGGCGGTATAATTGTATCATTCATTGTTTCGGTCAGAAACGGAACAAAAAAGAAAGGTGAGGTGGAAAATAATGAGCACATCGTGTGACAGCAACTGTGCAGGCTGCAGCGACAGCAGCTGTGAGGAAAGACAGCAGGAATCGATGATCGAGCCGCTTCATGAGCTCTCGAATGTCAGAAATGTCATCGCTGTGGTAAGCGGAAAGGGCGGCGTCGGAAAATCGCTTGTGACATCTCTGATGGCTGTCATCATGCAGAGACGCGGAAAACGTACCGCCATTCTGGATGCGGATATCACGGGGCCTTCTATTCCGAAAACGTTTAAGATCACAGAAAAAGCCTCCGGCACGGAGGATATGATCTTTCCCGTGAATACAAAGACCGGAATTCAGCTGATGTCGGTCAATCTGCTGCTGGAAAACGAGACGGATCCTGTCGTCTGGAGAGGTCCGGTCATCGCCGGTGCGGTAAAACAGTTCTGGACAGACGTAATCTGGAAAGACGTGGATTATATGTTTGTCGACATGCCGCCGGGAACGGGTGATGTTCCCCTCACTGTTTTTCAGTCTCTGCCGGTCAGCGGCATCATCGTGGTGACATCTCCTCAGGAGCTCGTCTCCATGATTGTGGAGAAGGCTGTGAAGATGGCGGAGCTGATGAATGTGCCGGTACTCGGTATCGTGGAAAATATGTCCTATTATCAGTGCCCGGACTGCGGAGCAAAGCACAGCATCTTCGGAGAGAGTCATATCGAAGAGACAGCCCGGAAATTCGGGATCGAAAGAATTTCAAAAATTCCGGTGGATCCGAAGCTGTCGGCAGGCGTCGATGCGGGAATGATCGAGCTGTTTGAGGGAGACTGGCTGGATGACCTGGCTGATGAGCTGGAAAAGAAATTTGAATAGAGCCGAGCTGCGATTTTGCGGTTGACTTTTCATTGATTTCGGTTAGAATAAAGAGTAATTACGGAAAAAGCTGTGACGGAGAGAGTAGCGCCATTCAGACTTTACAGAGAAGCGGGATGAGGTGAGAGCCTGCGGGTACGGATGTGCGTGAAGATCACTCCCGAGCCGGTCTGCTGAACGGTCTGCGCCGCCCTGCGGCACAGAGTTCATTAGGCGGATCCGTTCCTGCGCGTTAAGCAGAAAGCCAGAGAGGTCTTTTTTTCCGCTTTGCCGATATGCGGAAAGAGAGATTAACAGGGTGGTACCGCGGTAGATTCCGTCCCTGCATCCCGTCGTGGATGCAGGGATTTTTTATTACGCAGGAAAATACCGTATCGGAGATTCTGCAGAAAACAGCTGCGGGGAAATCCGTTTTTCCGGCGGAAAAGTTTCCGGCCGGCAGAGAAAAAAGAGAAGAAGAGGGAAAGATATGTTTGAAAATTTATCGGACAGACCGATCAGTGAGGTTCAGACAGAACAGGCTGACCGGTGGGAGAAGGAAAATCTTCTGGAAAAATGTGTAACAGAGAGGGAAGGACAGCCTTCATTTGTGTTTTATGAAGGACCGCCGACAGCCAACGGCAAGCCGGGTATTCATCATGTGATTGCGCGGACGCTCAAGGATTCCGTCTGCCGTTACAAAACGATGCAGGGCTATAAGGTAAAGCGGAAGGCCGGATGGGATACGCACGGGCTTCCGGTGGAAATCGAAGTGGAAAAACGGCTCAAGATGAGCGGTAAACAGGATATCGAAAAATACGGAATCAAAGAATTTAACGAGAAGTGCCGCGAATCGGTCTTCGAGTATGAAGGCATGTGGAGAAACATGACGAAGCGTATGGGCTACCTCGTCGATCTGGATGATCCGTATATCACGCTCGATAACAACTTTATCGAAACGGGATGGTGGATTCTCAAAAAGTTCTTCGATGAAGGCCTGATTTATGAGGGACACAAGATTCTGCCTTACTGCCCGAGATGCGGGACGGGACTCGCTTCACATGAGGTGGCGCAGGGCTACAAGGAGATCAAATCGACCACCATTACCGCGAAATTCCGGAAAAAAGGAACTGAAAATGAGTATTTTCTTGCCTGGACGACGACGCCGTGGACACTGGCCGCTAATGTGGCTCTGGCCGCGGGTCCGGATATCGACTATGTGAAAGCGGAAAAAGAGGGCAGCATCTATTATGTGGCAGAGGAACTGGCAGATGAAGTGCTCGGCGCGGAGAGCTATACCGTTCTGGAAAAGATGAAGGGCAAAGATCTGGAATACATGGAATATGAACAGCTCATGCCGTTCCTTTCTTCTGATAAAAAAGCCTTCTTCCTCACCTGTGCGGATTACGTCAGCGTAGAGGAGGGAACGGGCATCGTCCATATCGCACCTGCTTTCGGTGAGGATGACTATCAGGTCGGACGCCGGTATGACCTGCCCGTCTTCAACCCTGTCGGAGAAGACGGAAAATATACGGATACGCCGTGGGCAGGCCGTTTTGTCATGGAAGACGGTCTGGATGTGGACATCATCAAGTGGCTGGCGTCGGAGGACAAGATTTTTTCGAAGAAAAAAGTGGAACACAATTATCCTCACTGCTGGAGATGCGGCACACCGCTGATTTATTATGCAAAACCGAGCTGGTACATCGAGATGACGAAGCTGAGAGATCAGCTGGTGGAAAACAATAATTCCGTAAAATGGCATCCGCCTTTCGTCGGCGAAGGAAGGTTCGGCAACTGGCTGGCTGACGTAAAAGACTGGGCGATTTCCAGAAACCGTTACTGGGGCACTCCGATTCCGATCTGGAGATGTGAGTGCGGACATGTGGACTGTATCGGATCGAGAGCCGAGCTCGTGGAGCGCGCGCAGGAGGATATCGATGAGAGTATCGAACTGCACCGGCCGTATGTGGATGATGTTCATCTCACCTGTCCGGTCTGCGGAAAGACGATGACACGAATTCCGGAAGTCATGGACTGCTGGTTTGACAGCGGCTCCATGCCGTTTGCACAGCTGCACTATCCGTTTGAAAATCAGGACATTTTTGAGGAAAATTTCCCGGCGGACTTTATCTGCGAAGGGATTGACCAGACGCGCGGATGGTTCTACTCTCTTCTGGCGATTTCCACTTTCCTTACCGGAAAAGCTCCTTACCGGAATGTTCTCGTAAACGATCTGATTCTCGACAAAGAAGGCAAGAAAATGTCGAAATCGAAAGGAAATACGGTAGATCCGTTTGCTCTGTTCGACAAATATGGTGCCGATGTGGCGCGCTGGTATCTCCTCTATACTTCGCCGGCATGGTCGCCGACACGTTTTGACGAAGACGGCGTCATGGAAATTCAGAGCAAGTATTTCGGAACACTGAGAAACGTATATAACTTCTTCGTGCTGTATTCCAATACAGATGATATCGATCTGTCCGGAATCGATGTACCGTATGAAAAGCGCAGTGAGCTGGACCGCTGGATTCTGTCGAAGTATAACAGGCTCGTACGGGAAGTGACAGAAGACATGGACAACTATGAACATATGAAGGCCGTAAAGAAAATTACGGAATTCGTCGCGGAGGATCTTTCAAACTGGTATATCCGCAGAGCGCGCAGAAGATTTTATGCGGAAGAGATGACAGAGGATAAAAAAGCGGTATTTCTGACTACCTATGAAATGCTGAAGGGTGTGGCTCTGCTGTCGGCGCCGTTCGCTCCGTTCCTTTCGGATGAAATGTATACAAAACTGACGGGAGAATATTCGGTTCATCTCGCTTCCTTCCCGAAGGCGGAGGAAGCTCTGATCGACGATGATCTGGAGAAAAAGATGGATCTGGTGCGCACGATTGTCACGCTGGGCAGAGGCGAACGCGAAAAAGAAAAGATCAAAGTACGCCAGCCTCTGAACGAAATTCTGCTGGACAGCCGGTATGAAGAGCTGATTTCCGATATGAAACCGCTCATCATGGAGGAGCTGAATGTGAAGAATGTGGTATTCGAACGGAATATGGATACCTACATGGATTATATTCTGAAGCCGGACTTCAGAAAGGCCGGTCCTGTGCTGGGCAGCAAAGTGAATGAATTCGGAAAGGCTCTTGCTGCGGCAGATGCAAAAGAGGTTCTTTTAAAGCTGGAGGAGGACGGAAAACTGGTTCTTAATCTGGGAGGAGAGGATACCGATGTTCCTGCCGAACTGGTCGATGTGAGAGTAACGGCGAAAGAGGGATTTGCCGTCGGCAGCGAAAGGGGCGTCTTTGTTCTTCTCGATACACAGCTCTCGCCGGAACTGCTGGATGAGGGACTGGCGAGAGAACTCGTCTCAAAAGTTCAGCAGATGAGAAAGCAGAAAGACTTTGAGATGATGGATCATATCGAACTCACAGTCGCTTGTGATGAAGAGGCGAAAAAGGCCTTTGAAACGCACAGAAATTATATCATGAAGGAAACACTGTCCGACAGTTTCCTTTATGCGGATGATCTGCCGCAGGAATTCAGCCTCAACGGACACAAGGCGGGAATTTCTGTCCGCAGACTTTCCGAATAAATCTCAGCAGGGAAAAAGAGCGGAGCCGGAATATGAGATCGTGCGGCTTTCGCTGCGGAACGGAAAATCGGAGAAGGAAAAATGGAAAAGCAGCAGCTGAAAAATCTGACACTGGAGGAGATGCAGGAATGGATCGAAGATATGGGAGAAAAGAAGTTCCGGGCTCTTCAGATATTCCGGCGGATTTATGAGGGAGTCTCTTCTTTTGATGAGATGACAGAGCTTCCCCGGCAGCTTCGCAGCCGTCTGGGCGAATGTGCGCAGATCGATTCTCTGCAGCAGATCAAAAGACAGATTTCCGCGAAAGACGGCACGAGAAAGTATCTTTTCCGGGTAGAGGGCGGCGCGGCGATCGAAAGCGTCTTTATGAAATACCGGTACGGAAATACAGCCTGCCTTTCGTCGCAGGCAGGCTGCCGTATGAGATGTTCTTTCTGTGCCTCCGGTGCAGCCGGTCTGCAGCGGAATCTGAACGCGGGAGAAATCGTGGACCAGATGATCTCCATGAGCCGGGATACGGGGGAACGTATCGGTCATATCGTCGTCATGGGAACGGGAGAGCCCTTTGATAATTATGATGAGCTGATCCGCGCTGTCCGTATTCTGCATGACAGAAACGGCCCGGGAATCAGTCTGAGAAATATTACGGTATCTACCTGCGGACTTCCGGAGAAGATCCTTCGTTTTGCCCGCGAAATGCCGCAGGTGAATCTGGCCGTATCGCTTCATGCTGCGGACGATGAGACGCGCAGAGAACTGATGCCGGTCGCGTCCGCGTACAGTATGAAGGAACTGCTGGATGTATGCAGGCAGTATACAGAACTCACCCGCCGCAGAATCACCTTCGAATATGCACTGATCGAAGGAAAAAACGATGCAGAGCAGGAAGCACGGAAGCTGGCCGCAAAACTGAAGGGAATGCTTTGTCATGTCAATCTCATCCCTCTGAACAGAGTGGAGGAGATAGGATTTTCAGGCTCAGCCCGCAGAAAAGCGGAGAAGTTTGCCGAAATTCTTCAGGAAAGAGGAATTCCGGCAACCATACGCAGAGAGCTCGGATCGGATATCAGTGCGGCCTGCGGCCAGCTGCGCCTGCAGGAGAGAAGAGATTCTCCGATATAGGAAGTATCAGAAATTATTATATTGAAAAAATAAAAAATTAGTAAAACAAGAGGTTTTCTTGCTTAATCCGGTTGTTCTTTTTCCCTCCAGATAGTATAATTGACTCATGAAAGATAACTCTTTATCGGAAGGGAGAAAAGGAAATGGTAAAACTTTTAGTAGGTCATAAAGGTACCGGCAAAACAAAGCAGATGGTTGACATGGCCAACAGCGATATCAGAGAGAAGAACGGCAGCGTAGTATTTATCAGCAAGGATGACAGACTCAAGCATGATCTCGATCATCAGATCCGTATGATTCCTATGGACGATTTCGAGTATGTCAATAATATAGATGAATATATCGGTTTTATCTACGGAATCATGAGTTCCAACTATGATATCGAAATCATCTTCATCGACAGTATCCTCAGACATGCGGATATTGCCATCCGGGATCTGCCTGAGTTCCTCAGAAGACTTCAGGTCATCTCGGAAAAATCGGCCATCGATTTCGTCGTCAGCCTCAGTGCGGATCTCGAAGAACTGGATGCAAGCGTCAGACAGTATGAGATCCTGAATAAGTAGGGACGGCAGATACGTACATCTGGTATCAGGACGGCGCACCGGAACGGAAGAGTGCGCGGAAAAAAAGCGGCGGAGAACCGGAAAGAGGGTCTGCGCCGTTTTTTGTATTCCGTATCTGTGCGGATTTTCACAGAAGTGTTTTCAAGGCCCGGGCAGTGTAAGAGCGGCCGGAGAAAAGAAGCGGCGGAGAGGAAGGTAAGTATAATGCGGTATCTGCCCTATTCTGATTATATGAAAAAGAAATACGGACAGAAAATCTATAAACTGCCGGTCAGCCTTCCGGTTTCCTGTCCGAACAGGCAGGACGGACACGCGGGATGTACCTTCTGCGGAGCTGAGGGAGCAGGTTTTGAAAATCTTCCGTCAGCTCTTGCAGTGAGTGAACAGCTGGAAAAGAATATGGAATATATCGGGAAACGTTACGGTGCACAGCGTTTTTCGGCATATTTTCAGAATTTTACGAACACATACCTGCCTCTCGGTCAGCTGTGCGGGTACGTGAAAGAAGCGATGAAAGCAGACAGGATTGCGGAGATCTGTCTTTCAACACGTCCGGACTGCGTATCGGAGGATTATCTGGACGCGCTGTCTGAGATCGGCGGACAGTACGGGAAACCTGTCGTACTGGAACTCGGCCTGCAGAGCATCAGTCATCGCACGCTGAGAAAAATAAACCGCGGACATACGCTGGCGGAATTTATCGATGCGGTGATCCGGATCAAAAGACGGGGGATGGAAGTCTGCGCTCATCTCATTTTGAATCTGCCGTGGGATGACGATTCGGATGCGGAGGAAGCCGCTAAGATACTGAGTGCACTCGGCGTGGATCAGGTGAAGCTTCACTCCCTTTACATCGAAAAAAACACGGAGCTGTGCAGGCAGTATGAGGCGGGGGAATTTCGGCTGATCAGCGCGGAGGAATATGCGAATCGTGTCGTGCGGTTTCTGACATTTCTTTCTCCGGAAATCTGTGTTCAGCGCCTTGTCAGCAGAGCTCCGGAGGAAAATACGGTGTTCTGCAACTGGGGACAGAGCTGGTGGAAGATCCGGGACCGTATCGAAGAGCTTCTGGAGGAGAGAGATCTTTTTCAGGGATGCCGCTTCGATTATCTGAACAGAGACTATTATTTCTGGAACATACGGGAACCGCGCGGACCGCACAGATCAGGGGAAAAATGACGGAATGCCTCTGAAAATGTATTGACTTCATATATCCCGAATAGTATGATTAAATATGCATAAAAAAGTGCACCGGATTGATATGGATTGAGATTTTAATGACCCTGACGGGTCAGAAGGAGGAATAAAAAATGGCGAATATCTACTATCAGAGCGACTGCAATCTTTCGGTTCTGGATGGAAAAACGGTTGCCATCGTCGGTTACGGCAGCCAGGGACATGCTCATGCTTTAAATTTGAAAGAGAGCGGAGTCGACGTGATCGTAGGCCTTTATGAAGGCAGTAAATCCTGGAAAATTGCTGAAGAAGCAGGCCTGAAGGTTACCACGGCTGCGGAAGCGGCGAAGGCTGCCGATATTATCATGATCCTTACTCCGGATGAAAAGCAGGCTGACATATATAAAGAAAGCATTGAGCCGAATCTGAAGGACGGAGATATGCTCATGTTTGCTCACGGTTTCAATATTCACTTCCAGCAGATCATTCCGCCTGCAAATGTAGATGTAACGATGATCGCACCGAAGGGTCCCGGTCACACGGTAAGAAGCGAATATCTTGCCGGAAAGGGTGTTCCTTGCCTCGTGGCTGTATATCAGGATGCAAGCGGCAGAGCTCTGGAAAAGGCTCTGGCTTACGGAGCAGGTATCGGCGGCGCGAGAGCGGCCATTCTGGAAACGACATTCCAGACAGAGACAGAGACGGATCTGTTCGGTGAACAGTGCGTACTCTGCGGCGGTGTTACGGCTCTTATGCAGGCAGGCTTTGAAACTCTGGTTGAAGCGGGATACGATCCGCGTAACGCATATTTTGAATGTATCCACGAGATGAAACTGATCGTTGATCTGATTTATCACGGCGGATTCTCCGAGATGAGACATTCTATCTCCGATACGGCGGAATTCGGCGATTATGAGATCGGCAAGAGAATCATCACAGAAGATACGAAGAAAGAGATGAAGAAAGTTC
>CALXIZ010000098.1 GCA_944388495.1 uncultured Clostridia bacterium
CGATTGTCTGTATTACAGACAGAAAATACAGTCAGAAAAATCTGCGATCTTTTTGAAGGATTACAGAAACAGGTCATCCGCGGGAATTTACAGTCTGATGCGGAATCGGCGGAACCGGCGGATACAGATTTCAGGCAGGAGGGAAAAGAGAAAATGAGACGGAAAAATATGATGGTTGTCATCGTGATCGCATTGATTCTGTCCGGGACAGCGGCATTCACGATTTATGCCCGGGATTCGGATGCTGATAACAGAAATACGTCTGCCGGTATACCGGCGGCAGAGGAAATGTCCGCATCGGTATCCGCCGGATCAGATGAAGGAGGGCTGCGGATCACTGTTCTTTCCGGTGTCGAAAAGGAGAACAGCGAAGTTCTGCTGCCGCCGTATGAAGAAGTCTGCCTTCTCACAGATGACGGAAAGAGATACGGAGCTTCCGGCTTTGACGGGAAAGATACCTTTACTTTTTCTGACGTGCAGGAACCGCAGGGCGGGATGCAGCTGGTTCTGCCGTATCTGACGGTGAGAGAAAACGGCATCCGGACAGAGCTTACGCTGAAAAAGAGCGCAGGCTCTGAAGGATCATCCGCGCCATCGGAACAGGAAGGTGAGATTTTCACACTCGGAGGCCGGAGTCTGATTCTGGAAGAAGCCGAATGGTCGGATTATACGGAACAGTTCAATATGAAGGCACCGGACGGGCGTGTCGAACAAGTCCGCCAGCCGGCTCAGCGGATCTCGCTGCGGATCGGAGGAGAAGTCCGGATCGATGTAGCGGGGAGGAATCGGTAGAAAATAAGAGAGGCGGTATGGCTGTTCGGTTTTTTATGACCAAGACTCCTTTTTCGAGGGATCTGCGGAGCCTGAACTGCAGAGCCCTGATTAAAGTACAGGAGATGAAGCGTGCCTCATCTCCTGTTTTGCAGTATTTCGGGTTACAACAAAAACCGGTAGTCCCGGCGGCCATAGAGGATACGATGTATTTGCACCGTATCCCCGGATACTATGTAAAATACCAGATAGTTTTCTACAATGAGACAGCGATAGCCCCTGGCAGCCAGCGCCAGATCCCTCGGTTTCGGACATCGTTCCGGCATATGCGACAGGCTTACAATCTGTCCGGTCAGTAAATCATAGTAGCGGAGCGCAGCTTCTTCCGATAAAGTATTCAGATAATCTATAATCTCCATCAGATCCTGCTGGGCGGCAGGATAAATTTTGACCTTATAATTTTCCATGAACGCGCTCTCGCATTTTCCTGGAAAAATTTTCAAAATCGACGCCTTCTGCTCCGGAGGCAATTTCCTGCTCGGCAGCAGCCAGTTTGCCGTAAAGGTCAATCAGTGCCTGCTGCCTTTCGTATTCCTCTATACTTATCACTACCATGTCGCCACTGCCATTGCGGGTGATGTATACCGGTTCCCGGGTCTGCCGGCAGTAATCTGAAATCTCATTAGCGTTATTCCTCAAATCTGAGATAGGACGTATGCTTGGCATAAATATTACCTCCTTGTCGTGATCAGTATAGCAAAATTCGGAGTGAATAACAATATGAATTCTGAGTAAATAAGTAAAGAAAGACAGGAATAATTGACAAAGGCAGGTGATAGTTTCTGCTGCCTTTCGTCATAAATTTCACAATATCCGGACTGTTTTCAAGTATACTGTACAGCCCGGCATCGTTTGTATTTTTAAAAACAAAAAAATTTGCAGATATCCAGATAAAAATAAGAAAAACAAAATTAAAACGAAAAAGATAAATCAATCCGCTCGTTCTGACCGGAACCGGATGATCTGTTAAAAGTCAGATTAATCTTGAGAAAAAACGAAATCAGCATCTATAATAACAACATGAAATGAAACGGGTTCAGACGGCGCTGTATGCCATATAGCGTATATTCGATGTATATGATGTATATAAGAAACGGGAAAAAGACGGATATCACAGAAGCCTGCGGGCGCATTCTGAAAAAGGGATGTGTGCGCAGGCTTTGACGGTCTTTTCAGAAAAATACGGATGAGTTTCGGAATGATTCCGGGAAGGCGGGACGGTCGATTTATGAAAAACCGGAGCGTCGCAGTATTTTAGGAGGTTAAAGATGTACACACCAGCTGAAGTAACAAAAAATGTAGTCGGGATCGGAAAAGGAAAGGCGGCGCTGCCGGCGAGCCGTATGCTGATTCTCGGCATGATGGCGGGGCTGTTTATCGGTCTGGCTGCCGCGGCAAGCAATACGGTTTCCTGTACGGTTGTCAGCGGGAGCCTCGGGCGTCTTCTGTGCGGACTCGTCTTCCCGACAGGGCTGACGATGGTTCTCCTGGCGGGAAGTGAACTGTTTACGGGCAACTGTCTGATGGTAATTCCTCTTCTTCAGAGAGAAATCTCTCTGAAGGCGATGCTCAAAAACTGGATTCTCGTCTACATCGGAAATTTTATAGGCTCCCTTATCGTCGTTTTTTTAGTGTACTGGGGAGGACAGCTCGATCTGTTCGACGGCGCGCTCGCGGTAAGCACGATTAAGGTGGCAGCCACAAAATGTTCGCTTTCTTTTGCGGAAGCGCTGTGTATGGGTATTCTGTGTAATTTCCTGGTCTGTATCGCCGTATGGATAAGCTTTGCAGCGACGACGGTAGCGGGAAAAATCACAGGGCTTTTCCTGCCGATCATGCTGTTTGTTCTCTGCGGATTTGAACACAGCGTCGCAAACATGTATTATGGTATGGCAGGTATCGTTGCGGATACAAATGAAGTATATCATGCGGCGGCTGCGGAGACGGTCGCGAATATTTCAAATCTGACGGCGGGAAATTTCTTTCTGATGAATCTCCTGCCTGTCACGATCGGAAATATTATCGGAGGTTCTCTGCTGGTAGGCTGTGTATACTGGTTTTCCTATCTTAAAAAAGGAAACAGAGACGCGTAGATCTGCAGCCTGACGGCGGATTTGATCCGGCCTTCGGGATTGAACAAAATAAAATTCCGTTTGTCAGTTTCGCCGGAGTGTAAAAATTTTTTACACTCCGGCATTTTGTGTCTATACGTAACTGAGTTTGTGCTGATTGCGGAGAATCGCCTCCCGCTTTATATATAGGAAACGGAAAGGAGGCGGCCTCTCCTGTTTACCGGCTGAAAGCCCGTAAAAATTTGACGCCGCCGGCGACAAAAAACAGCAGGCATATTCTCCGGCGGCGTGGTATGATACTCTTTACGATACAGGCCATATATCCGCTTCATACACAGCCGCACAGAGCCGTTCTGCGTTTCTGAAAGGCTTGCCCGATGCAGCAGAGGAAATCGCTGATGCGGGGCGGATGAGACAGGCGGGAAACATACAGAAAGTGAAAATGGGGGAAACTATGGAAATATCGGAAAAACTGGCACAGGAGTTCGGGATACGGAGAAAGACCGTGGAGGATACGGTCGCGCTGATCGATGAGGGAAATACGATCCCTTTTATCGCCCGTTACCGCAAGGAGGTTACGGGAGGTCTTTCCGACGTGACGCTGCGCGACCTCGACGAGCGGCTGAGATATCTGCGCGGTCTGGAGGAACGCAAGGCGGAAGTGATCAGGCTGATCGAAGAGCAGGGAAAGCTGACCGGCGAACTGAAGAAAGAAATCGAAACGGCGGAAGTTCTCCAGCGTGTGGAAGATCTTTATAAGCCGTTTAAGCAGAAAAAAAGCACGAGAGCGACGAAAGCGAAGGAACGCGGTCTGGAGCCGCTGGCGGATATCATTTCGGCACAGGCGAGAAGCGGGGATGTCACTGCAGAGACGTCGGCCTGCGTGAATCCGGAAAGAGAAGTGACGACGCCGGAGGAGGCTCTGGCCGGCGCCTGTGATATTATAGCGGAGAGGATCGCTGATGATCCGGAACAGGTGGAAAAAGTCAGGAAATTTACGTGGGAGACGGGAGTCCTGACTTCGGAGGCTGCCGATCCGGAAGAGAAGACGGTATATGATATGTATTATGACTATTCCGAGCCTGTGTCAAAAATTCCGAATCACCGTATTCTCGCCATGAACCGCGGAGAAAAGGAAAAGAAGCTGAAGATTCGTCTGAAGCTCGATGCGGAGGAAGTGTGCCGCCGGATCGCACAGGATGTGATCACCGCGGAGGAAAGCATTTCGGAGGGTCTGCTTCGGGCCGCCGTCGCCGATGCATATAAACGCCTGATGGCTCCGTCCGCGGAACGGGAAATACGCAGCGAACTGACGGAAAAAGCGGAGAGAGAGGCCGTAAAGGTCTTTGCGAAAAATACGGAAAATCTCCTGATGGTGCCGCCGGTAAAGGATGCGAGAGTTCTTTCCGTCGATCCGGGATACCGGACCGGATGCAAGGTGGCTGCGCTCAGTGAGACAGGCAGGCTCCTGGCATATGCGACTATTTATCCGACGGAACCGAAAAAAGACATTGCCGGGGCGGAGAGGATCCTGACAAAGCTGATTGAAAAGTTCGATCTGAATACCATCGTCATCGGAAACGGAACAGCATCGCGGGAGACGGAAAAATTTGTATCCGATTATATCGCAAAGACGGACAGAGATCTGAAGTATACGATCGTCAGCGAAGCGGGAGCCTCTGTCTATTCGGCTTCAAAGCTGGCCAGCGAGGAATATCCGGATCTCGATGTGACGACACGGGGAGCTATGTCCATCGGCCGGCGTCTGCAGGATCCGCTGGCGGAGCTGGTAAAGATATCGCCGAAGCATATCGGAGTGGGTCAGTATCAGCACGACATCAATCAGAACCTTCTGGACGGCGCACTGACCAATGTCGTGGAGGACTGTGTAAACCGCGTGGGCGTCGATCTGAATACGGCGTCTCCGTCTCTGCTCTCCTATATCTCCGGCATAAATTCCGCCATCGCCAAAAATATTGTGGCTTACCGCGAGGAAAACGGAGCGTTTGTGAACCGCCGGCAGCTGCTTAACGTTCCGAAGCTGGGTGAGAAAACATTTAAGCAGTGTGCGGGATTCCTGAGAATCCGGGACGGAGAAAATCCTCTCGATTCGACGGCAGTTCACCCGGAATCCTATGAGATCACGGAAAAAATGCTCGCGACGCTCGGCATGGACAAAGAAGTCATCCGCCATGGCGGGACGAGGGAGATCGAAGACCTCATCCTCGCAAAATATCCGGATCAGGAGAAGAAGGCAGTCTCCGGCGGCCGCAGACACGGGGAAAAGGAGCGGCAGAATATGCCGGGCGGCCGCAGGGCGAAAGCGACGGCCGGAGGAAGACCGGCAAACGGACTGGCGGCGCTGGCCGTTCTCCTGGAGGACGAAAATTTTAATAAGAAGAAAAAGAGCAGAAAGGAAAAGGAGCGGGAAAAAGCGCAGGAACAGAAACAAAGAAAGCAGAGCCTGAAAAAGAGTATCGAAAAGATGGCGGAGGATCTCGGCGTCGGGAGTCTGACGCTGACCGATATCGTGGAGGAGATCGAAAAGCCGGCCAGAGATCCGAGAGAGTCCATGCCGCCTGTGGTGTTCCGGCAGGATGTGCTGGATTTCGAGGACCTGAAACCGGGCATGGAGATGACCGGAACGGTGAGAAATGTAGTGGATTTCGGGGCGTTTGTGGATATCGGCGTCAAAACAGACGGGCTGGTTCATATTTCGGAAATCAGCGACCGCTTCATAAAGCATCCGATGGATGCCGTCAGCGTCGGGGACACGGTGAATGTCCGCATTCTGGACGTCGACCGGGAACGTCATAAGATATCTCTGACGATGAAGTCATAAAACCTGTTTCTGCGGGTCCGGAACGGTACGGTCCGGAGAACCGCCGCTTTGCGGACATGCCGTTATGTAAAATCTGAGAAAAACGTGTAGGTACAGCCGGGGTTTTTCCTGCGTGATATGTTATATTATCGTAGGAGGAAATGCGATGAAAAAGAAGCTGTTGAAAGATCTGAGAAGATCCGGCGGAAAAGAGAGCCGCGATCTTCTCATCAGAGTCGTAAGTGAAGACAATGACAGAACATTAAAAGAGGATCTGAAAAATTTTCACGCCAGTGAGATCGCTGACGTCTTTGAATATCTGAATACGCATGACCGGCGGAGAATTCTGCGGGCGGTCGATCTGGACACAGCGGCCGAGATCTTTTCCTTTCTGGAGGAATTCGACCCGTATATCCATGAAATCGACAATCAGAAAGCGGCAGACATTCTGGAAAATATGGATATCGGCGATGCCATCGATCTCCTGCAGGAGCTGGAGCCTCAGAAGCGCGCGCAGATCGCGGCTCTGCTTTCGGACGACACCCGGACGGACATCCGTGAAATCTGTTCTTATGATGAGGAAGAGATCGGGCGGCGGATGACGACGAATTACGTATGTATTTCCAGAACCTTTTCGATCAAGCAGGCTATGCGTTCTCTGATCGCACAGGCGAGTGAGAATGACAATATCTCCAATATCTATGTGGAAGATGAAGAGGGACGCTTCTACGGCGTGATCGATCTGCCGAAGCTGATCATCGCCCGGGCGGAATCGGATCTGGAAGAGCTGATTCAGACCTCCTATCCTTTTGTCTTTGCCGATGAGAAGATCGGAGACTGCATCGAAGATCTGAAAAAATATGAAGAGGATTCCATACCGGTGCTGAGCCGTGCCTTTGAAATTGAAGGCGTCATCACTCCTTATGATATCATCGAGGCGTCCGAGGATGAGATGGGAGAAGATTACGCGAAATTCGCGGGTCTGACCGAAGAGGAGGAGCTCAACGAAAATATCCTGCACAGTCTGAGAAAAAGACTTCCGTGGCTGACAATCCTGTTGTTTCTGGGCACGTGCGTATCTGTCGTGGCCGGTCTGTTTGAAGGAGTCGTGGCACAGGTGACGCTGATCGTCAGCTTTCAGTCTCTGATCCTGGGCATGTCCGGAAATGTGGGCACACAGTCGCTGGCCGTGACGATCCGCACGATTACGGAGGAAGATCTGGACGGAATGGACAGGATGAGGCTGATTCTGAAGGAGCTGAGCATCGGTCTGCTGAACGGAATCATTCTGGGGAGTATTTCCTGTCTCGTACTGGGAATGTTCATATGGAAGATCAAGCACTATACTTTTATCGATGCTTTTGCCATATCGGGCTGCGCCGGCATCGCGCTGATGGCGGCCATGTTTGTCTCCGGATTTATCGGGACGATCGTGCCTCTCTTTTTCAACAAAATAAACATCGATCCGGCTGTGGCGTCCGGACCGTTTATCACGACGATCAATGACCTCGTGGGTGTCGTCATCTATTACGGTCTGGCGTGGATTCTGCTGGTGAACTGGATGGGCATGTGATTCCGGCACGGATCAGGTCTTATGTCTCCCTTTTTCCGGGGGAGACTTTTTTGTATAAGGAAAACCACGCGTCGGACGCGTGGATGGTTTTTATGCATCCGGTATACCTCTCTTTTTATGTACTGTGCATACACGATACATGCTTCTCACGGGAGTAATTGATTGCGAAGATAACTGAGGAATGATATAATAAGTATGCTCATTGTTTACGCATATTTTACGGTTTTCGGACCGGCCGCCGGCAGGCGGAAAAGTCCGGAAATTCCGACGTTATTATAATATCATCATGATAAGGAGGTACAACATGCAGGCTTATCCCAGCGAAAAAATCAGAAACGTAGCCCTCATCGGACACGGCGGGTGCGGTAAGACATCCCTTATGGAGCTCGCTCTGTTTGAGACCGGTGTGACAAACCGCGTCGGCACGATCGAGGACGGAAATACCGTTTCCGACTACGATAAGATGGAAATCGAAAAGGGGCATTCGATCAATATGTCGGTTATTCCGATCGAATACAAGGACGTCAAGATAAACTTCATCGACACGCCGGGTCTTCTCGACTTTTCTCATGAGATGTACAGCGCGATCGAGGCGGCCGATATGGCGCTGCTGATCGTGGACGCCGGTTCCGGAGTTCAGGTCGGAACGGAAAAAGCGTGGGATTTCTGCAAGACGCTGAAGAAGCCTACCTTTATTATGATCAAGCGTAAGGATAAGGACACTTACGATTTCAACGAGCTGGTAAGTTCGATTCAGAGTCAGTTCGGCGCCGTCTGCGTTCCGGCGAGTTATCCGATCAAGCCTGAGATGCTGGAAGCGCTGAATGAAATGATCGCCGAGACGGACGAAGAACTGATGAACAAATATTTCGACGAAGGTGTCTTCGAGGACTGGGAGTTCAACAAGGGGCTCAGAAACGGCGTTGCTGCGGCGGATATCGTACCGATCTTCGCGTTCGACCCGGAAAACGGACAGGGCGTCAGCGCGATGCTCGATATTATCCGCAAGTTTGCACCGTCTCCGCTGCGTCATACGCCGTACAAGTATGTCGATGCCAGCGGCGGTGAGGATTTCGCTCTTCCTGAAGCGGACGGGCCGGTTACGACACTGGTGTTTAAGACGCTGTCCGACCCGTTTGTCGGCAAGATTTCCATCATGAAGGTCATCACGGGCACGATTAAGACAGGTATGGAACTCGTCAATACGAGATCCGGAAAAGCGGAAAAGATCAACAAGCTCGTCTTCCTGCGCGGCAGAACACAGATCGATACGCAGGAGGCGCACGCGGGCGATATCGTAGCCGTACCGAAGCTGGCCTATACGGAAACAGGCGATACGCTCTGCGACAGATCGAAGTCGAGAACCTATGTCAGCTTCAATTCTCCTGCGCCGACTCTCTTTACGGCCATCGCTCCGGCGAAGAAGGGCGAGGAGGAAAAGATGGGCACCGGTCTGGCAAGACTGAGAGAAGAGGATCCGTCTTTCGTCGTACGTCATGATACAGAGACGAAGCAGACTCTTCTGGGAACGCAGGGCGAGATGCAGCGCGGCGTTATTCTGTCGAAGCTGAAGGAGAGATTCGGCGTCGACGTCGTTACGAGCCCGAGAAAGATCGCTTACCGCGAGACGATCAAAGGCCATTCCGATGTACAGGGCAAGCATAAGAAGCAGTCCGGCGGCGCAGGCCAGTACGGCGACGTTCATATCCGGTTTTCGCCTTCTCCGGACAAGGTGCTCGATTTCTCGGAACAGCTGTTCGGCGGCTCCATTCCGAAGAACTATGTTCCGGCAGTAGAAAAGGGCATCATCGAAAGTATGGAAAAAGGTCCTCTTGCGGGCTACCCGGTGGTAAATATCAAGGCCGTGCTTTATGACGGTTCTTATCACGACGTTGACTCCAACGAAATGGCGTTCAAGATCGCCGCTTCGCTGGCATTCAAGAAGGGTATCACAGAGGCGAATCCTGTGCTGCTGGAGCCGATCATGCGTCTGGAAATCAGCATTCCTGACGAGTATATGGGCGATGTCATGGGAGATATGAACCGCAGAAGAGCGCGTATCCTCGGTATGGAGCCGGTGGGACACGGAGTTCAGAAGCTGATGGCGGAAGCGCCGATGGCCGAGCTTCTGGATTATCCGATCGCTCTCAAGGCGATGACACAGGCGAAGGGTTCCTTTACGCAGGAATTCCTCAGATACGACGAAGTCCCTCATCATCTGGCGACGAAGATCATAGCGGAAGCGAATGCGGAATAGAAAAAGTCCGGGTATACGGAGATCCGGATCAGAAAGAACTGCCACAGAGATGTGGCGGTTCTTTTTTTACGGATAGCCTGTCTCTGACTGTCTTGCGAAAAAAGTCTGTATTCACTATAATTAATATAGATAAAAAACAGGTAAAATCCGGCGGCGTTTTCCGACGCTTCTTCGGCACCCGTTTCCGGCTGCCGGCAGGCCGGAGATGACAGAGGAGCAGAAAAAAGATGGAATATGAGATGACAATCGCAGGTCTGAAGCGTTCGCTTCCGCTCTGTAAAGTATCAGATGAGCTGTATATCGGCGCGTTCGTCATATTCGGAGATCCGGAGCTGACGACGGCATGTGCGGAGGAACTTCTGAAGAGAGTGCCGCAGTATGACTATATGCTGACGGCTGAGGCGAAGGGAATTCCGCTCATACATGAGATGGCGCGTCTTGCGGGGAATCAGAAATATTTTCTCGCGCGTAAGAAGGCAAAGCTCTATATGCGGGATGTATTTGAAGTCGAAGTGAAGTCGATCACGACGGAAGGCGTTCAGAAACTCTATCTGGACGGCTCGGATGCGGATCTGATGAAGGGAAAACGCATTCTGCTGGTGGATGATGTGATATCCACGGGAGAATCCATGGCCGCTCTGGAAAAACTCGTGGAAAAAGCCGGCGGAACAGTCTGCGGCAGAGCAGCCATTCTGGCAGAGGGAGATTCCGGAAGGAGAGAGGACATTATCTATCTGGAACAGCTGCCGTTATTCTATCCGGACGGAAAACCGAAGGAGTGAAAATCCGGGGAACCCGTACCGCACAGGAAACAGTCTGAGAGATATCGGGGGTGTTTACGATGAAGATTTCCACAAAAGGAAGATATGCGCTGCGGATGCTGCTGGATCTGGCGGAGCATAGAAAAGAAGGATATATTCCTCTCCGGGACGTGGCGGAACGACAGGGAATTTCCAAAAAGTATCTGGAACAGATCGTCCCGGTGCTGAGCAGAGCAGGTCTTCTGTCTGCCAGCAGAGGCTTTCAGGGAGGATACCGGCTCGTCCGGGAGTCGGAGGATTACACTGTGGGTGAAATTCTGAGACTTTCAGAGGGAGATCTTTTTCCGGTGGCCTGTCTGGCTCAGGATCCGAATCCGTGCGAGCGCTGCGGGGAGTGTATTACGCTGCCGGTGTGGGAAGGGCTTTACCGGACTATCAGTGAATATCTGGACGGAATGACGCTCGCCGATATTCTTTCAGCCTATCCGGAGCGGAGCAATGAGGGCAGATGCTGCATAGACGAAGAAAAAAGTGTAAAAAAACAGCAGCCTCCGGGGATGAAAAATTTCTGACCGGATACGCTGTAAAATCAGTTCTTCGGGCACGGGGCGTGTCAGACAGATGAGAAAAAGCCTCTCCCGGGGACGGGAGAGGCGGAGAGAAGAGATGCAGACCGGAAAATCAGTCGCGGCGGTGATGATGGGCCGGAGGAGTATCTTTTGTGATAGTGCGGAAGGTCAGACCCTTGTCACGGCAGGCACGGATGATTCCGGGAAGCGCTTCGACGGTGCTTTCATGTCCGGCCGCGTCGTGCATGAGGATGATATTGTGCTTATATTTCAGACCGTTCTTTACATTCTGAATCAACAGCTGCGGATCTGGATTTCTTCCGGAAGCATCGGCGGAGTTGACATTCCAGTCAAAATACGGAATATTCCGTTCATTCAGAAACTGTATCATCTCTGTCATCGTCACTCTGCGTGAGGAGAGGGTATTGCTGCTGCCTCCCGGAAAACGGTAGAGTGTCGGCTCCGAACCGGTGATCTGTGTGAGCAGTCCGGAAATCCTTTCAAAGTCCGCGCAAAAGGCGTCCATAGATGCGTATATTTCTCCGTAATTATGGGTATAGCTGTGCATTCCGATCGTATGTCCGGCTTCCGCGATCATGCGGTAGCGCTGTATAGAGGCTTCGTCAGTACGTCCGATGACGAAAAAAGTCGCCCTGATATCATTTTCGGCCAGGATATTCAGGATCTGTTCTGTGTTCCGGCTCGGTCCGTCATCAAAAGTGAGATAAGCATATCTTCCGTCGGCCGGATCCGGCTGTCCCGTACCTGCAGGATCGGATGGTGACGGAGGCAGAGAAGCGCCGCCCGTACTCTGTTCCGTATTGTTCGGGGCGCCGCCTTTATCCGGACTGCCGGCGCTGCTGACAGAGCCTGCAGAACTGCCGGAGTTTCCTGATTCCGAAGGCGTTTCTTTTACAGAGGATCCTGCGTTTTCACCGGACGGCGGAACGGTTTCTTCCGCTGCCTGAGCGGCTGTCTCTGTTTCGGCGTCACGGTTCTGTTCTTCCTGCGGCTCTGTATTCTGCGAGCCGGAGTCGCTTTTTTCCCTCTCGGAAAGTTCCTTGTGTACGGCGGCGGAGGGATCCTGTTTTTCCTGATTCCGGACACTGCCCGGTATCACAGCTGATGCAAGAAATACCGCGGAAATGATGATCAGAGCGGCCGACACCAGGAAGACAGGGGAAAAAATCTGTCGTCCCGCGCGGGCATTTTTCGTTTTTTTCATGATTGTTCTACCTCTTTTGTACTTCGTCAGTTTCTCTATTCCCTGGAACAGTTAAGCGGAAATGAAATGGTATTCCCGCAGGGCCGGCCCGGACCGGGGAACGGAAAGACTGTCTCCGGCAAAGACAGAAATTTCCGGCTACGGCTCCGGGCGGAAAATGCCTCTGTTTCTGTTTTCATTATAAATCTTTGGCGGCGCGGAAAAACTGAAGAATTCTAAAGAAAAGGAGAAGATGCTGTCTCCAAAGGAAGGCGCGGATGGGATATCTTCCGATCCCGGAAAACAGTGATAAGAAAGTGATAAATTCCGGAAAAATGAAGAAAATGAGAGATAAAAAAGCCCCGTGATCGTCGAAATCACGGGGAATTTTGTGGTGCTCGCGGGGAGACTCGAACTCCCGACGCACGGTTTAGGAAACCGACGCTCTATCCACTGAGCTACGCAAGCGCAGTTTTGCATACACTTTATGATATCACAGACGCGCTGCGATCACAACAAAAAAATCGATACTGCCTCCGGCGGAAAAAGATCCGCCGGGACCGGAATTTCCGGTCCCGGTATGGACACAGACGGTTTCAGACGGAAAATCTGAACTCAGAATGAAAGCTGAGGGAGCTCGATACCGTCTACGATGTCTTCCCCGAAGAAGAGAAATCCGCGGGAATGGATGAAATCGATGCATACGGAAGACTGAATCATTTCAACCAGCGGCTCGTAAGCTGTAACAGAAGCAGCCAGCAGGAGACATGAGATGAGGATGTAAATCAGGACTCCTCCCTTTAAAATTCCGAACAGCATACCCAGAATTCCGTCGACAGCGCCGACTTTTTTTGCCTTGTGAAATCCGCGGATCAGCCGTTCGAGAAGACGGATCAGCAGCTTTACCACGACAAGGATGAGGAAAAAAGCGACGATGCTGACAAAGATACCGGCGAGGTTGTCGGCTACAGGACGCGCAGCCTGTTCCAGAGCGGAATCTGTGGAATTCGCCATGGCCTGTGACACGACGGACGGCAGGTGGTCTGCGGCCGATTCCGGAAGAGTACTGCCGTCTGCGATCATGTCTTTGATGCGCCCGAGGACCGCATCACTGATCGTCGTGGAGAGATTTGCCTTTTCATTGAGAAAATCAGCCAGAGTCGGAGAGTAAAACAGCGCGAAAAACAGCGAAAAAAGCCAGCCGAATGCGCTGGCAAAGGATTCGATGACGCCGCGTCGTTCTCCGTTGATAATACATATAATAAGTATTGCAGCTGCAATAAAATCTATAACCATATACTGTTCACCTCTGAATGATTTCTGCCGCCCCGGAGGCACTGCCGGACGGCGGGATAACTGTTATGATATCGTTTTTCTTTTTTCTGTTATGGCATGATTTTCTTTTTCCGATAACTGCAGATCGTCTCCGGTGCCGCAGCGGAGACGGAGCGGAAGCAGCTCTGCTGCGGCAACTCTATTATATACTGTTTTCGCAGCGGAAAAACTTAAAAAAATATTACAGATTCAGGATTCTGAAAAAATTCTGTCTGACAGGGCGGGAATCAGGCTCCGTGTGCAATGCTATTAAAACAAGGCTATCACAATCCCACCGGCTTTAGACAGTGGGTTAAGGTAGTCAAAAGTAGTGGCTCATGCTATACTTGTGTCATAGGAATAAGGTTAAAAAGGCGGTGACAGAGAATGTTAAAAGCATATAAATACAGGATTTATCCGAATAACAAGCAAAAAATGCAGATTGCAAAAACATTCGGATGTTGCCGTTTTATTTACAATCAGACTTTAGCATATCGAAAAGAAACTTACGAGCAGGATAAAAAATCTGTCAGTAAAATAGACTGTAACAATTACTGTAATAGGACATTAAAGAAGAATTATGAATGGCTGAAGGAAGTGGATAAGTTTGCCCTGACAAATGCGATCTATAACATGGATGCTGCATATCGGAAATTTTTCAAGGAACATGCAGGTTATCCAAAATTTAAGAGGAAGCATGACAGCCATAAATCATATACAACAAATTTTACAAATGGAATGGCAGGGACTGCCCGAATTAACGCCTGTGGAGATAATAGGTTACGAGGTCTGCGAAGCAGGAAGCATATTGGCTTTAGACAATGGGTAGTTCACAGTAACTATTAGACACGGTAAAATTATATAAAAGGATGAAAATCCGCAAAAGGTTCATTTTGCCGGAGAAGATTCTGTCTGTTATGCGGCGGGAAAATGACCGGCTGTCACGACCGGATACCGACGGATTTTTCACTTGGAAAAAGGAAGAAGGAAAAATCTGTGCTGCGGGAGCCTGCAGGCTCACCGCTACTGTGATACCCCGCGAATCCGGCCCGAAGGACACAGATGAGCGGATGGTATCACGTATGCGACGACCTCTTAGCGATCCGCAAGTCTGAAGAACAGAGGAAACAGACGCAGCGGGAGCTTAGAGGCTCACCGCTACTGTGATACCCCGCGAATCCGGCCCGAGGGATACAGATGAGCGGGAATGTGCCCCGTGCAGGGGCGGAGGAGAAGGATATGAAGACGGTTACAGTGTGTGTAGGAAGCGCCTGTCATATGAAAGGATCGCATCATGTGATCGATGAGCTCGACGAACTGATCAGGCGCTATGGTCTGGAAGATGATGTGGAGCTGAAAGCTTCTTTCTGCATGGATCAGTGTACAGGCAATATCGGAGCAAGAGTCGACGACAGGCAGATTTTCGATCTGACAAAGGATAATGTGGAAGAAGTGTTTCGGCGTGAAATTCTCGGAAACGGCTGAAATATACGGAACGCCGGACAAAGAATACAGAAAAAGAGCGGACGGGCAGCTGCGGGGCGGAAAAAGAACAAGAACTTCGGGAGACAGACTGTCCGGGAGGAGTAGAGGATGAATTCAGAAAATAAGAGAAGTGCGATGATCATGCGGCTGAAAGGGGCGAACTGCAAAAATTGCTACAAATGTGTCCGCGCCTGTCCGGTCAAGGCTATTTCGATTCTGTCGGAAAAAGCAAAAATCGATGAGAAACGCTGCATTTACTGCGGACAGTGTTATCTAGTCTGTCCGCAGGACGCGAGAGATCTGCTGAGTGAACTCGACCGGGTAAAAGCTATGATCGCAAACGGAGAAAAAGTATATATATCCATCTCATCGACATTCGGTGAATATTTCATGAATGCAAATCTCTGGCAGGTGGCGGCGGCGCTGAAAAAGCTCGGAGTGACCAGAGTGGAGGAGACGGCGATCGGAGCCATACGCGTCATGGAAGAATACGAAAAGCTGGCGGATGAGGGAGATATGAAGAATATTTTCACAAGCTTCTGCCCGTCTTCCAACTTCCTGATACAGAAATATTATCCGGAGCTGATACGTTATCTCGCTCCGGTGGATACACCGATGGAGGCTCATGCGAAGATGATGCGCAAAGCCTACGGAGAGGATATCCGCGTCGTCACGGTGGGACCGTGTATTTCCTGTCATAAGCTGGCTGCCGTCACACAGAACGGGAGGCTGATCGATGCCTATCTCAACTTTGAGGAACTGGAACACTGGATGGAGAGCGAAGGCGTAAGAGTGACGCGGGAAGAGGACCGCGATACTGTGATGGTATCAAATTACCGTGCGCGGTATTTTGATGAAGCCGGAGGTGTGTTCCGTGCGCTGAAAGCAGACATCAAATATCATTATATGCTCTGGAATATCGACGGAGCGGGCCGTATCAAGAGTACATTCAAGGATCTCAACGATTCCATCCGCGGATATTTCATGGAGCTGGTAGGCTGTCAGAACAGCTGTCTTGGCGGACCGATCATGCGTCTGGCGGGAAAGGACACCTTCCCGGGCAAAGACCACTGGCTTTTTACCGTGAAGGATGATAACGGAGGCGGCGACCCGAATCCGTCCGAATCGGCGGAGGTTGACATCCGGAAAAAGTATATCAGCATGGATTTTTATGAACCGATGCCGACGGAAGAAGAACTGCGCGATCTTCTGGCGCTCGTCGGCAAAACGAAGAAGGAACATATGCTGGACTGCAGCGGCTGCGGATATCCGAGCTGCCGTGACAAGGCGATCGCTGTTTACCGCGGGATGGCAGATCCGTTTATGTGTATTCCTTATTCGAGAGACAAGGCAGAGGCGGAATCGAACCACCTGTTTGAATTCATGCCGAACGGTATCGTACTGACGGACAAGGAGATGAAAATCGCCGATGTCAATCCGAAAGCGCTGGAGATTCTGGGAGGAGAAAAAGAAGATTACCTGGACAAAGATGTCAGAGATATTATGCTTACTCAGTTTATCGACGACGCCCGAATGAAGGAACTCGATGTCATAAATGACGTGGTGGAGTGCGATAAACTGGATAAAGTGCTTGCCGTAACCTTCTTCCGCATCACGAGACATCATCTCTATACGCTGGTCATCAATGATATGACGGAAGAGGCGGAAAAACGCCGCAAGGAAAGTCAGATGAGACAGGAGACGATCGACGTCGCTCAGGAAGTCGTTCAGAAACAGATGAGAATCGCACAGGAAATCGCCAGCCTGCTGGGCGAGACGACAGCGGAGACGAAGCTGGCGGTAAACCGGATGAAATCCATGCTCGTGACAGACGAAGAGGAATGGTACGAAGACGGGTGGTACAGCAATGAAAAGTAACAGTTTTTATGTTGACATCTACAGTCAGAGCCTTCTGAAAAAAGGAGAGGAACTCTGCGGCGATATGGTCAACGTCATACGCCGGCCGGATGAAACGATTCTCGTGCTGGCGGACGGTATGGGCAGCGGAGTCAAGGCGAATATTCTGGCCACGCTTACCAGCAAGATCATCTCCACACTCATGATAGGAAACGCGGGGATCGACGAATGTGTCGAGACGATTTCGGAGACGCTTCCTGTCTGCCGGGAGCGGGGAATCGCCTATTCAACTTTTACCATCGTCAGAGTAAAAAATGACGGCGAGGTCTATACGGCAGAATTTGACGGACCGGAGTTTGTCATGCTGCGCAACGGCGTCCTGGATGAGCCTGAAAAAAAGATGCGCGTTATCAGCGGCAAGGAAGTCTGGGAGTCTCATTTTTATGCCGAGCCGGAAGACATGATCGTCTCTTTTTCCGACGGCGTCATTCATGCCGGAATCGGACGCCTGATCAATCTGGGATGGAAGCGTGTCAATGTCATGGAGTTTATCCAGCGAAATTACCATATGAAAATGTCTGCGCGGACGATGACGAGAGATCTGCTGGAGGTGTGCAATCATCTGTACGAAGGGGAGCCCGGAGACGATACGACGGTGGCGACAGTGCGTATCATGCCGAGGACGACGACGAGAGTCATGGTGGGACCGGCATCCAGCGCCGAGATGGATCACGAACAGGTGCGCACGCTGATGTCGGCTTCGGGGCGCAAAATCGTCTGCGGCGGGACGACGTCGCAGATCGTAGCCCGGGAGCTGGGAAAAAAGATCGACGTCGATCTGAAATATTACGATGCGGAGATTCCGCCGATCGCTTATATTGAAGGAGTGGATCTGGTTACAGAGGGAATCCTGACGCTTTCGGCGGCAGAAAAGCTGATGGAAGCCTGCCGCAGAGAGTACGGCAGCAATGTGAAATCAGAGGAACCGGTCGATCTGGAGAAAAAGGACGGAGCGACGAAACTGGTGAAAATGCTGGTGCAGGACTGCACCGATATCGTCTTCATGATGGGACAGGCGGACAATCCGGCTCATCAGAAGATCGATGCGCCGATCAACCTCAGCATAAAGGTGAGAATCGTACAGCATATGGCAGAACTTCTGGACGAAATGGGGAAAAAATCCAGAATAGAATATTACTGAAATGCAATATTATGAAAAAGGGGCAAGATGAGATCCGACCTTACAGGGATAACTGAAAACGGCAGAGACAGGCAGGTGCTGCTGCGGCGGCACCTGTCTCCGGTTTGTGCGCCCGCCGGCAATCCCGTCAGTATCTGCCCGCATTCTCTCTGTCAATCGTCCTCCCGCTGTACCCCGGCTGCTTATCGGCCGAACAGCCCTTTTTTCTCCCAGGGTTCTTTCCGGATTTCTCCTGCGTCATAGCCGGTGGCGGAAATAGCCGAGCACAGAGCCTCCTCGTCCAGCTCCGTCTCTGCGATCACTGTAGTCTCCTTTTTTCTTCGGGAGGAGGTGACCTTTCTGACCGGAAAAGCCCTGCGCACCGCATCGTTCACATGGCTTTCGCACATGCCGCACATCATGCCGTCCACCCGGATCGTGTACTTCCACATTATCTGTTCCTCCTGACATTTAAAATGAGGTGATGTTATAAGTTTGTACATGGTTAGTAATAACTAACTTTAAAAATTATAGCGTATCCTGCGTTGACTGTCAAGGAACGAAACGATACAGGGCGGGAAATCCATTCGCTCATCTGCGTCCTTCGGACTGGATTCGCGGGGTATCACAGTAGCGGTGAGCCTCTAAGCTCCCGCTGCGTCTGTTTTATTTGTTCTTACGACTTGCGGTTCGCTAAGAGGTCGTCGCATACGTGATACCGTCCGCTCATCTGCGTCCTTCGGACTGGATTCGCGGGGTATCACAGTAAAAAATCGGTGTAATATGCCGTTTTGCATTGCATTTTTATTCCGATATGGTACAATTGATTGAAATTGTGTTGCGGCTTTGACCGTATTTTTTTTAGTGCGGACAGAACGGATCCTGCGGGGAGAAGAAGATTATGATCTCTGCGGCCTGCCGATCTGCAGAATTTCGAATTTTTTAGTCCGGAGGGAATGAATTATAAATGGACGTCATTGATGTAAAGATTTTAGAAGTATTACAGGAAAATTCAAGGGTATCGATCTCAGAGCTGAGCCGGAAGGTCAATCTTTCGCTGTCGGCCGTGAGTGAAAGACTGAAAAAGCTGGAAAATTCCAATATTATCAGCAAATACACCGTGATTCTCGATCCGAAGCTTCTGGGCAAAGATCTGTCGGTAATGATCAGCATCGGTCTTGAATCCACGTCGCAGACACAGGCATTCCTTGATTTTGTGGATTCGGAACCGGAGATTCTGGAGTGTCACTATATAACGGGCGAATATGATTATATGCTGAAGGTGACGACGACAAACACGCATACTCTGGAGATGATCATGAACCGGATCAAGAGTTTTCACGGTATCAAGCGCACACAGACGAATGTCATTCTGTCGACGACGAAGCAGCTGCACAGCGTTTCGCCGGTACTGTAGAAGAGAAGATGATGAGAGAGGACGATACGGCTCAGCGTTTCATGGCGGAAGCGCTGAGTCTTGCCCGTCAGGCGGCAGAAGCGGGAGAGGTTCCGGTGGGGGCGGTAATCGTCCGCGGCGGAGCAGTCATCGCACGTGCCGCAAACAGGACGGAAGAAAAGAAAGATCCCACGGCTCATGCGGAAATGCTGGCCATCGGAGAAGCTCTGAAGGCGGTCGGCGGCTGGAGGCTGACCGGCTGCGACATGTATGTGACACTGGAGCCCTGCGCCATGTGCGCCGGCGCCATTGTTCACGCTAGAATACAGAATCTTTATATCGGGACGGAGGATCCGAAGACGGGAGCCTGCGGATCTGTTCTGGACATCACGGGAGATACCCGCCTGAATCACCAGCCTCATGTGGAGAAGGGGATTCTGAGGGAGGAATGCTCCGATTTATTGAAATGTTTTTTCAGACAGCTGAGGAGGAAATGATATATGAAGCGATTTGCAGGCATCGTAATGACGGCGATTCTGCTCACAGTAATATGCGTCATGCCGGTGAGCGCCGCGGACTTTGAGCTGAAGGATTCAAACCCGGAACAGGGATACGAAAAGGTCGAAGTCAGCAACGTCATGATCAAACTGTTTTTCAGTGAAAATGTGTCGGAGGAAGCGACACAGACGGCGAACGAAGGTAAAATTTCGATGAAGGACAGTTCCGGAAAAGATGTGAAATTTACTGTGATTTACGACAGTAAGGATGCGTCAAAGATCAGTCTGCTGGTGGACGGTGACCTGCAGGAGGAAGAAAAGTATACAGTAGAAGTAGACGGAAGTCTCGTATCTGATACCGGAAGCATGCTGGGAGAAAATGAGGAACTCAGTTTTTCCACCAAAAAAAGAGATTCCGGAGCAGGATATCTGCTGCTGATGTTTCTGATGATCATCGTCATGATGGTCATGACCTTCCGTGATCAGAAGAAAAAGATGATGGAAGGCGATATGGACCCGCTGGCGGGGATCAATACCAATCCGTACAAACTGGCAAAGGAAAAAAATATCAGTGTTCAGGAAGCTGTAAAGCTGATAAACGAAGAAAAGGCAAAAGCGCTGAAAAAAGCCGAAAAGATGAATAAAAAAGCCGGAGCGCAGGAAGAAGACGAAGAAGAGGAGACCGCAGAGGAGAAGGTCTACCGGGTGAAGACGAAGCGCGTGGTAAAGCGGAAGAAATAGATCGGAAAAACAGGAGGAAAAGGACGTAAATGGCGGAAGAAAAAAAACCGGAAATGAAGCCGGCAGAGGAAAAGACGGAAAGAGAGAGCGTCAACTTTATTCACAGTATCATAGAGAAAGATATCAGAGAGCATTTCTACGACAGATCGATTACGACCAGATTTCCGCCGGAGCCGAACGGATATCTGCACATCGGTCATGCGAAATCGATCTGCCTGAATTTTACGACAGCGGCGAAGTACGGCGGAAAGTGCAACCTGCGCTTTGACGATACAAATCCTGTCAAAGAGGACACGGAATACGTGGAATCCATTCAGGAGGATGTGAAATGGCTTGGATTCGACTGGGATGAGACTCGTTTTGCTTCCGATTATTTCGATACGATGTACGAATGTGCCAGGAAGCTCATCCGCAGGGGAAAGGCTTTTGTCTGCGGCCTCAATGCAGAGCAGATGAAAGAATACCGGGGCACTCTGACGGAGCCGGGCAGAGAAAGTCCGTACCGCAACAGAAGCGTCGAAGAAAATCTCCGGCTGTTTGAGGAGATGAAAGAGGGCAGATATGCCGACGGCGAGATGGTGCTGAGAGCGAAGATCGACATGTCCTCTCCGAACATGAACATGAGAGATCCTATCCTCTATCGCATCGCGCATGCGGAGCATCACAACACGGGAACGAAATGGTGTGTTTATCCGATGTATGATTTCGCGCATCCTATAGAAGATGCCATCGAAGGTGTGACACATTCGATCTGTACTATGGAATTTGAGGATCACAGACCTCTTTACGACTGGGTTCTGCGCGAGACGGAGTGGGTACAGCCGCCGAAGCAGATCGAATTTGCCCGTCTCAATGTGACGAATACGCTGATGAGCAAACGTCTGCTGAAGAAGCTGGTCGATGAGGGCAAAGTGGAAAGCTGGGACGATCCGCGCATGCCTACGATTTCGGGGCTGCGCAGAAGAGGATATACGCCGGAGGCGATCCGGGATTTCTGCGAACGCATCGGTGTGGCGAAGTCGAACAGCACCGTCGATGTAGGACTGCTGGAAAACTGCATCCGCGAGGATCTGCAGCCGAAAGTGGAGAGCCGCAACGTCATCTTCGATCCGATCAAAGTCATCCTCACAAATTATCCTGAGGAACAGACAGAGGAATGCGAGCTGGAAAATAATAAGGAAAATGAAAGCCTCGGTACGAGAAATGTGCCGTTTTCCCGCGAGCTGTATGTGGAACGCGAAGATTTTATGGAAAATCCCGTAAAAAAATATTTCCGCCTCTTCCCCGGAAATGAGGTCCGCCTGAAGGGTGCGTACTTCATCACCTGCAATGACTTTAAAAAGGACGAAGACGGAAAAGTCACCGAGCTGTACTGCACTTATGATCCGCAGACGCGCAGCGGTTCCGGATTTGAAGGCAGAAAGGTCAAGGGAACGATTCACTGGGTGGATGCGAAGACAGCGGTACCTGTCACGGTGCGGGACTTCGGATACCTGCTGAAGACAGATGAGAACGGAGAAGAAGTGGAAAATCCGGACACTCTGACGATTCATCACGGTTTTGCGGAACCTTCCATTCTGCAGTCCGAGCCGGGAACACGCTATCAGTTCTTCCGCCACGGCTATTATGCGGAAGATACGAAGCTCAGCAGTCCGCAGGAGAAGGTTTTCAATCAGATCGTCGGACTGAAAAGCTCCTGGAAGCCGAAAAAATAGAGCGGCAGAAAAAAGAAAAAACGGCAGCCGGCCGGAGCCGGCGGAATAATAAGAAAGAGAAGGCTTTCCGATATGCGGTGAAGACCTTCTCTTTTTTCTCGTTATTTCATGCTTCCTTCTATGTAATTCATCAGAGCGAGGCAGCCCTCCAGGATATCGTCGTAGGCTTTCTGAAAATTACCTGTATACCACGGATCGGCAATATCGCGGGGCTGATCCGAAAAATCGAGGAGGCGGTGAACTTTTCCTTCGTGATCGCCGGGAAAAATCCGCAGAATATTGCGTACATTTGTCTCCTCCATGCCGATGATATAGTCGTAGAGATCGTAATCGCGGGGTTCCAGCAGTTCGGCGGTTTTACCTTCGCAGGAAATTCCCTTTGCGGCGAGCAGATCTCTGACCGGAGGATAAACCGGGTTTCCGAGTTCCTCGCGGCTGGTGGCCTTCGACGCAGTATAAAAGCGGTCTTTCACACCCCTCTTTTCCGCCAGATCGCGGAAGACGAATTCTGCCATAGGGGAACGGCAGATGTTGCCGTGGCAGACAAACAGTAATTTTATCATGTTGAATTCCTCCTCATATATTATAACCGGATATCTCCGCAAATAAAAAACGGGCCGTTTGTAAATCGGATGAGAGACAGGCTTTTTTTCATTCAGCTGCCGTCTCTCTGCCTGCGCGTTTTATTTTCGTAATAACGTCTTTTTTCGCCGTACATTTTCTGTTCGGCAGCTTTGATCAGTTCGTCCATGGAAAAGATGTTTTCTTCTCTCTGAATGCCGGCGGAAATATGATAGTTCCGGAGCTCAAGCTCTGATTTCATCCGGCTGCACAGTGCGGCGGCCTCTTCCTCACTGACATCGGGGAGAAATGTGACGAATTCATCTCCGCCGATGCGGTATGAGTACTCCGATCCGAAGGTTTCCCTGATTTTTCCGGCCACTGTCTGCAGCATCAGATCGCCGGCTTTGTGTCCCTGCGTGTTATTGAGTTCGTGAAGTCCGTTCACGTCGATATAGACGCAGGTGAGAGAGGAAAAAAGCCCCCCGGAATACCGCATGAGATCCTCTTCGTAGCGGTTTCTGTTATAGAGTCCGGTCAGAGAATCGCGCTCTCCCTGCCTTTTCATGGCGGCGTGAATACGGACATTGTAACACAGCATGCTGAAGCTGAACTGAACGCTCTTCAGAATCGCGGTATGATCGCGGCCGTCCGGCATATTGCACGCTGCGAGGATGCCGCAGACTTCACCCTCCGGCGTCTCGACCGGAACCGCCGTGATGGCGGAAACAGAGGAAAAGAGTTCCGGTGTTCCGGGAGACAGAAGACATTGAATCTCTTCGGAATCGTGTGTTTCGAGCTCTTTGTGTCCCCGGCCGAAGAAATCGAACAGTCCGGTCATGCATCTTTCTTCTCCCTGAGATTTTTTCTGAAGACGTCCCTCCTCATCGGGCTGCCAGAAAAAGAAGTTTTCTCCGAAGTCGTATCCGGGCGGCGCGATCATCCAGAATGCGGCTTTTTCGGCGGAGGCCATACGGGCGATTTTCTCCAGGGCGAGCATGATGTTTGATCTCTGCTCATGGGCATTGAACAGCAGCTTTTCCACATCGTAGATATGACTGATCGTATCCAGCTGCCTCTGCTTTTCTGTCATCTGAACTCTGACATGGCGGAGCATCCACAGAAAATACAGCAGGAAACAGATGATCTCGATGAGGAGAAACACGTTCAGAAATCTTTCTATTATACGGGCTCCTGAAAATACGATGTCCTCCGGAACGGAGAGGGCGATCCGCCAGTCATTGATCGCCATGGGAGTGTAGTAAAAATAGAGATATTCACCGGTCGTCTGTGAAAGAAAGACGACATAAGCGCTTTTTCCGTCGGTGAGTCCCTGCTTCAGCTGTTCGTGATCGTATCCCGGCGGCATTTTCCTTTCACCCAGGTCCCATATATTTCCGAGTTCGTCGTGCCAGGTATCGAGCAGAAAATTTCCGCTCGATCCTTCGATGAGATATATCGCAGCTTTTCCTCCGTACGGGGCGGCTCTCAGCTCCTCGGGAAGCCGGTTGAGCTCGATGATTCCGTACAGCATGGAGACTGTCTCTCCGTTCCGGATGACCGGCACGTAATGGCGTATGATATATTTCCCGGGATCGGTGAGGGCCGTTTCTCTTTCTGAGATATGGGCGCCGAGAGCCGCTTCTTCTGTAAATGACAGGCGGCCGTCTGTATCGAGATGCTGCCCGTTTTCCGTGAGGACTGTATCATCGGGAAGCAGCATGGCGAGGCCGGAGGTCATGCCTATCGTATGGAAAGAGTCCAGCAGCCGCCAGAGTCCGGGCGAGGCCGGATCATCGTATTCCGCTGCGAGCGCAGCCAGAAGCTCCAGCTGTTCTCTGTCGTTCTGAGCGTAGATCTCGATATCCCGGGCCAGAGAGTCTGCTTCTTCATAGAGTCTTTCAAAACTGTCGTTTTCTTCTGCCTGATTGATCCAGCGAACGGTGACGAATGAGAGAGTTACTGTCACGAAGATCAGTATCAGAGTCACCGCCAGCGATTTTCGCCAGTGCACGCCGCCATTTCTTATCATAAATATTTTCCCCTGTCTGTATGCCTTTCTGCCTTTTATTGTAGCTCACCACGTTGAAAAATGAAATATGTACTTTTTGAGAGTCTCCGGCTCCGTATTATATCTGTTCTGTAAAAAGATTTCCTGATGATTCTGCGGAAAGGCAGAAACAGATAACAGGGAAATATATATAGAAAACCGTAATATAAGGATATGATTATATAATAATTATAATAAATAGAATTTAAATGATATTAATTGAAAAATAATGATAAAATTTATTTGTGATATTGATAAATAAATTGATTGGATATATACTGTAAAAAGAAGTTTTTGTTTGAAAAAGAGGTTATGCAATAGCATAAGCCTGATAAGAAAGGAGTAAGCTAAAAATGAAAATCAGTGCAAGAAATCAGCTGAAAGGCACGGTAAAGAAGATCGAGGAGGGTGCGGTGAACGGTATCGTCGTCATCGATATCGGCGGTCAGGATGTTTCCGCTACGATTTCCATGACATCGATCAGGGAACTGGGACTCGAAGTGGGAAAGACAGCTTATGCCATCATCAAGTCCACGGAGATGATGATCGCGGCGGGTAAGATGAAGATCAGCGCCAGAAATCAGTTTGCCGGCAAAGTCGTTTCCGTCGAGGAAGGCGCGGTAAACGGCATCGTAAAGGTCGAAATCGCACCGGGTACAGTAGTATCCTCCACCATCTCGATGAATGCGATCAGAGAGCTGGATGTGAAAGAAGGCGGCGATGTTACAGCCGTCGCCAAGGCGACGTCCGTCATGGTAGGCGTGGAATAGACCGGACGGAAAAAACGCGGAATCGGAGACGCAGCGGTACGAAACGCGGTATAATATCACTGCGGTATGACACGGTATGAGATGGAGGGAGGAGATTTTCTCCGGCTTCAGGACAGAAAGGGATGTGCTTATGAAAATCAGTGCGAGAAACCAGCTGGCAGCAGCGGTAAGCGGAATAACAGAAGGAGAGATAAACGGCCTTGTCGGACTCCGTCTTTTGGATGGCCAGCATCTGACAGCCAATATTTCCATGAAAGCGATCGAGTGGATGCAGCTGAAAGAGGATAAGCCGGTCTATGCTGTCATCAAGGCGACAGAGGTGATGATCGCTGCGGAAAGAGTAAAGATCAGTGCGAGAAATCAGCTGGAGGGAAAGATTATCGATCTCAGAGAAGGTGCGGTAAACGGCATGGTGCTGGTGGATATCGGCAGCGGTCAGCAGATCAGTTCCACGATTTCCATGGAATCGATCAGAGAACTCGGTCTTCACACAGGAATGGATGTCTTCGCCGTTTTCAAAGCGACGTCGGTTATGATCGGTCTGGAACTGGACAGCATCAGCTTCGGGCTGATGTGATATCTCACCGTGAAAAAGGCGCTTCGGATGAGCGACGGAAATACGGAGTTTCCGCCCGCTCTCCGGAGCGTTTTTCTGTTTCTGAAAGTGTTTTTCTCTTATTTTCTTGACAGCTTTTGTGAAAAAATGCATGATGAAGAAATGTAAATGTCATGTAAAAAATTTATACGGCGGTACGGGAAAACAGGAGAGAGGAGTGGTCAGATGAGATTGCTGCTTGCTGAGGATGAAAACGGTATGGCAGAGGCACTTTATGAAATTCTTACGTATCATAAATACCTGACGGACGTCGTCTCTGACGGAGAGGAAGCTCTGGCATACGCCAGAAACGGACAGTATGACGGGATGATTCTGGATATTATGATGCCGAAAAAGAGCGGACTGGAGGTACTGCAGACTCTGAGAAAGGAAGGCTGCAGAGTTCCGATTCTTCTTCTGACAGCCCGGAGCGGAGTAGAGGACAGAATTCAGGGACTCGATCTGGGAGCGGACGATTATCTTCCGAAGCCTTTTGTCATGGGGGAACTGCTGGCGAGAGTCCGCGCCATGCTTCGCCGAAGAGAGGAATTTACGCCTGATATCCTCAGATGCGGGGATGTATCGCTCAATCGCGGCAGTTACGAGCTGAGCGCAGGGGAAAGAAGCTTCATTCTGACGAAGACAGAATATCTTCTCATGGAGCTCCTCATGCTGAATCAGGGCAATTATCTCTCATCGGAGACGATCCTGGAAAAGGTGTGGGGCTATGATACGGAAGCAGAGCGGGGAACGGTGTGGGTCTATATCTCCTATCTGAGAAAAAAACTGGCGGATCTGGACGCCGGCGTGAAAATCAGAGCCAGAAGAAATATCGGATATACGCTGGAGGTTCTGTCATGATCCGGACACTGCGGAGAAAGTTTATCCTCACCGCTATGACGGCTGTTTCGATTCTTCTTGTCGTCCTGATCGGCGCCATCAATGTATCGAATTGTCTGGCGGAGATCGGTCAGGCTATGCAGTTTCTGGAGATACTTACCGGAGAGGATACCGTGATTCCTCCGGGAGGACGGAAAGCATTCCCGCAGAGACTGTTTGACTTTCAGCCGGGAAACGGTGAAAACGGGATTCCGGACGGGACTTATTTTACAGTCAGACTTGATGAAAACGGAAAAGTTCTTCATTCCGATGTGAGCCACGCCGGCGGCATATCCGGAGCAGAGGCGGAAAAATATGCTGCAGAGGCTCTTGAGAGAGGGGAATTGTCCGGAAGAGACGGGAAGTTTTTTTATCATATAAAAGAGTCTGCGGCAGAAGACAGACGGGAGTATCAGGCGGCGTTTGTGGATTTTTCGGACAGGCTTCAGACTGTTCTGCGCATACTTTTTCTTTCAGCGGTCATCGGAGCGGTATGCTGGATGCTGATGCTTCTTCTCGTCTTTTTTCTGGCGGAGAGAGCGATCCGTCCGATTGCGGAAAACATGGAAAAACAGAAACAGTTTGTCACCGATGCCGGGCATGAGATAAAGACTCCTCTGGCCATTATTCTGTCAAACACGGACGCTTTGGAGCTTCACAGCGGCGAGTCGAAGTGGAGCAGAAACATCCGCGCGCAGACGATGCGTCTTACCGGTCTGATGCAGAATCTTCTGACGCTTGCCGGAACAGAAGAGGGCGGAAGAAAAAAATCCGCGGCAAAACTCTGTCTCAGCGATCTTCTGAGAGAAACGGTGCAGCCGTTTTATGAGCCGGCCTGTGTGAAGCATCTTTCCTTCCGGGAAGACATCGATGCCGGCGTCATGACGGAAGGAAACAGAGATCAGCTGGTCAGGCTTTTCTCGGCTCTGGCGGACAATGCCGTGAAATATGCGGAGGAAAACGGAGAAGCAGGCGTTTCACTGAAACGTTCGGACCGGTCGGAGATTGTGATCCGTTTCTGGAATACCTGCGGAACATGGCCGCAGGGCGATCCGGAAAAGTGGTTTGACCGCTTTTACCGGGGAGACAGCGCGCGCACTCAGAAAAACGGGGGCTACGGGATCGGTTTGTCTGTTGCCCGGGCGGTAACGGAGGCGCACGGAGGAACCATCGGCGTAAAAATCAGCCGTGTGCAGGAGAGGGAGGATATGGACGCTCTCTGTCTGACGGACGGAAGGAGCGGAGACGGCGCGCACGCGGCTCTCATCGTTTTTACGGTCAGGCTTCGGGAAAGCTCCGGAAGATAAATATGTGAAGAAGAGGGAAAATACAGAAGGAAGAACAGGCCGGCCGCCCTGGCAGGGCGGCCGGAAAAGGACAGGACTGAGGAATCCCGTCCTTTTCTGTTTTTTGAAGTATAAAAACTGAAGACATTGTGACGGATGCGTGTAGAAGAGATGAAAACTGTCTTTTCCGCCGGGAAAAGAGGAAAAGAGAGGATTTTTCTAAGCTTCGGTTAAGGAAGTAAACGTAAAATTCTCGTAAAATCAGTGAAAGGAGGGAAACAGATGGATTTCCGGCATGAATGGAAACATGAGATCAATTACTCTGATCTGCTCGCTGTGCGTCAGAGACTGCGCGCCGTGGCGGATACCGATCCGTATGCCGTCAACGGAAAATATGAGATAAGAAGTCTGTATTTCGATAATGTCAGCGACAAGGCTCTGAGAGAAAAGCTGGAGGGGCTGAGCCGGCGCGAGAAATTCCGCATTCGCAGTTATAACAATGATATATCGTATATACGGCTGGAAAAGAAGCTGAAGCGGGACGGACTGGGAAGAAAGAGCAAAGCCTCTCTGACGGCCGGGGAAACACAGGCTCTCATCGACGGAAAATATGACTGGATGCGGGAGAGCAGAGAACCGCTCATCGTCGAGCTCTACAGCAAGATGATGTCGCAGGGACTGCGTCCGAAGACGATCGTAGAATATACGAGAGAGCCCTTTGTGTTCGGGCCCGGGAATGTCCGCGTCACGCTGGACTACGGACTGCGTACGGGAATTCTGTGTACGGATTTTCTGAATCCGGACTGTGTGACTGTTCCGGCGGGAAGACCTGTCGTCATCATGGAAGTGAAATGGGACGCCTTTCTTCCGGATATCATACGCGATGCTGTTCAGATTCCGGGACGGCGGACGGCAGCTTTTTCAAAATATGCGGTCTGCCGCATTTACGGATAGAAAAAGGAGAAAAATATGACTTTCAGCGATATATTCAAATCGAGTTTTCTCGAAAACATCAGCAGCGTTTCTCTGACAGACATGGTGCTGGCACTGGCGCTGGCTTTCGGGATCGGAATGTTTATCCTTCTGATCTATAAAAAGACCTTTGCGGGAGTGATGTATTCATCCGGCTTTGCAGTCACTCTGGTGGCGCTGACGATGATTACAACGCTCGTTATCCTCGCGGTAACCTCGAATGTGGTACTCTCCCTCGGTATGGTCGGCGCACTGTCCATCGTGCGTTTCCGGACGCCGATCAAAGAGCCGCTGGATATCGCATTTCTGTTCTGGTCTATCGCGGTGGGCATCGTCCTGGCCGCCGGCATGATTATCCTGGCGGTTCTCGGCAGCATCGTGATCGGAATCGTCCTTCTGATATTTGTTAACAGAAAATCTCATACCAGTCCGTATATCGTCGTGATACGATGCGAGGATCATGCCAGCGAGACAGAAGCCGCCGCTTTTCTGAGGAAGAATTCGCAGCGCTGTGTCGTAAAAAGCAAAACGGCACAGAAAGGTGAAGTGGAGCTGAACATGGAAATCCGCCTGAAGGATGACAATACGGATTTTATAAACACTCTGGCGGGAATGCCGGGAATATCCAGTGCTGTTCTGGTCAGCTACAACGGAGATTATATGGGATAGGAGGAGAACGCATTGTCAACACACAGATATATCGACCGGATCTGCTGTGCCGTGCTCCTCTTTACACTTCTGCTGACAGGGATATTCATCTGGGCAGCGGAATCAGGTGTCATTTCCGACGCATCCTCAGAGATGGAATATGAGGAAAAGCTCTTCGATGCTTCCTGTGTTCACACGATCGATATCATCATGGAGGACTGGGACGGATTTCTGGAAACCTGTGAAAACGAAGAATATACGCAGTGTTCTGTCATCGTCGACGGAGAGGCTTATGCGGATGTGGCTATCCGGGCGAAGGGAAATACTTCGCTGAGTTCGGTGGCAGCTTACGGCAATGACCGCTACAGCTTTAAAGTGGAATTTGATCATTATGACAGCGGGAAAAACTATTACGGTCTTGATAAACTGAATCTGAACAACTGTATTCAGGATACCACCTATATGAAGGACTTTCTCTGCTACCAGATGATGAATGACTTCGGCGTCAGCGCACCTCTCTGCAGCTTTGTCTCGGTTTCGGTAAACGGAGAAAAGTGGGGACTTTATCTGGCGGTGGAAGGCGTGGAAGACAGCTTCCTTCAGAGAAATTACGGTTCGGATCACGGTCAGCTGTATAAGCCGGACAGCATTAATCTCGGAGGAGGCCGGGGCAATGCACCGGATGAGGAAGAAGCGGAAAAACTGTTTGAACAGTCCGGAGGAAATGCCGGCGGCTTTGGAGAAAAAACAGAAGAGACAGCGGACGGAAACGATATTTCCTCAGAAACACGGCAGGAGATGCCGGAGTCCGGAGATTTTCCGGAAGAGATGCCGGAACCCGGTGACTTCGCGGGAAAAATGCCCGGAGGCATGGGCGGAGGTGACGACGTTTCTCTGATTTATACGGATGATGAGTATGACAGCTATTCCAATATTTTCGATAATGCGAAGACCGATATTACAGATTCGGACAAGGACCGGCTGATCGAGTCACTGAAGCAGATGAATGAAGGCGAAAATATCGAATCTGTCGTCGATGTGGAGGAAGTGATCCGCTACTTTGTCGTTCACAACTTTGTATGCAATGCTGACAGCTATACGGGTATGATGATACACAATTACTATCTGCATGAGGAAGACGGACAGATGTCTATGATTCCATGGGATTATAATCTGGCCTTCGGCGGATTCCAGTCGATGACGGATGCGACGGATACTGTCAATTATCCGGTCGATACGCCGGTGTTCGGAGGCACGACAGAGTCCAGACCTATGCTGGCATGGATTTTCAGCGATGAAAAATATACAGAACTTTATCATCAGTACTTCCGGGAATTTCTCACGGAATATTTCGACAGCGGATATTTTGAGGAGATGTTTGATTCTGTCATAGAAATGATCGCACCGTATGTCGAAGAGGATCCGACAGCCTTTTATACGTATGAGGAATTTCAGAACGGTACGCAGACGCTGAAGGAATTCTGCCTGCTGAGAGCGCAGAGCATAGACGGCCAGCTTTCCGGAAATATTCCGTCGGACAGCGAAGGACAAAGTGAGAACAGCTCGTCCCTTGTCGATGCTTCTGATCTCGATCTTTCCGCGATGGGAGATATGTCCGGCATGATGCAGGCAGGCCCGGGAGATTTCGGAGCGGGCGGAGGATTTTCGGGCGGAAAATCTCTGACTGAGAGCGGCGGTGATCCGCCCGGTTCCGGAGAATAGACGGACGCGGGCCGGGAAAAACGGCCCGCGGGACAGCGGAGAGACGGGAGAGGCCCGTCTTCAGCGGATGCTGTATGTGTGATCGAGCGGTCCGTTTCCGTGTCCGAGATCCAGGCCGGAGGCGATGGCGCCGGTGACATATTCCTTTGCGAGGAGGACACTTTCCTCGGCGGAGCGGCCTTCCGCAAGGCGGCAGGCGACGGCGGAGGAAAGTGTGCATCCGGTTCCGTGAGTATTCGCGGTGGCGATCCGCTTTCCGTAAAACCAGCGGGCAGTATCCGTGTCGAGAAGAAAATCATCGGCCGTTTCGCCGAGATGTCCGCCCTTGATGAGAACAGCGCAGGCGGTGCCGGGGATCAGATCCGCAATCCGTGCGGCGGCTTTCTGCACATCGTCCGGTGTCTTTATGCTCATGCCGCAGAGAGCCTCCGCCTCGGGAATATTCGGCGTGATAACTCTGGCGAGAGGAAAAAGCTCCTGTACGAGAGTCTCTGCGGTACTGTCCCGCATGAGCTTTCCTCCGCTGGTGGCGACCATGACGGGATCGACGACGATATTTCCGGCTTCGTATTCTCTCAGCTTTTCCGCGACGATGCGGACGATATCGGGATTGGATACCATTCCGATTTTGACGGCATCCGGACGGATGTCACGGAAAACGCAGTCGAGCTGAAGCGCCGCAAATTCGGCGGAGACTTCCGAGATGCCGAAGACGCCGGTGGTATTCTGTGCTGTCAGCGCTGTGATGACGCTCATGCCGTACATATCATGAACGGCGATTGTCTTCAGATCGGCCTGAATCCCGGCGCCTCCGCTCGGATCAGAGCCTGCGATGGTGAGAATTTTTTTTATCATTTATTCTGCTCCTTTCATCTGAGCCCCGGCCATTCTTCAAAGGAATTGAGATAAAGTGAGGCGATCGTGCGGATCGTTTCTATGTCAGAGGCGGAATTGTCGTCGTAGACGGCCGCTACGGGAAAGCCGGCGGACGCCGCAGAGCGTACGGCGTGAAGGACGTCTTCAAAGACGAGAGTCTGATCCGGAGCGGTTCCCAGACGTTTTGCCGCTTCGATATAGATCTGAGGGCTTCTCTTGGAAATACCGAGTTCTCCGCAGGTGAGAATATCGCGGAAAAAAGGAAGAAGTCCGAGTCTTTCAAAAGCCGGAAGAATCAGATCTCTGTCGGTGGCCGTAGCGACACACAGCGGGATTCCCGCTGCATAAAGCTCTTTTATGACGCGCACAACACCGGGCTTGCAGCCCAGGTGCAGACGGTAATCATCGCGTACCATCTGCAGAACACGGGCTTTGATCTCTTCCGCGGTTCCGGGGATGCCGAACTGTGCGCGGAACAGCTCCGCTCCCTCGTCGAGAGTGACAGCCTGCAGTCTCTGACCGATATTTTCAGGAAGAGACACCCCGTTTTCTTTCAGAAAACGGTATCCGAGCGTGCTCCACATTTTCATGGAGTCGAGAATCGTCCCGTCCACGTCGAAGATGGCGCCGCGGATCTGATCTGCGGAGAGAGAAAACGCGCTGCCGATTCCTGCGCGGTCGAGTCCGGCGATGAGGTCCTGTGCGGCCCGTTTCGGATTTTCCGAGGCAAAGAGAGCGGAAACGACAGCGATGCCGTCGATGCCTGTCCCCCGAAGAAGGTCTGTGTTGGCGGAATTGATGCCGCCGATGGCCACGACGGGAATCGTCACTGCGCTGCAGATTTCCGCAAGCGTTTCCGGAGAAACGGGAACGGTATTTTTTTTTGTCGGAGTAGGAAAGACGGCTCCCACTCCGAGGTAATCGGCGCCGTCTTTTTCCGCCTGCACGGCTTCCTCCGCCGTATGTGCGGAGACACCGAGAATTCTGTCCTCGCCGATCATACGGCGTATCTGCCGGACGGAGCCGTCCTCCTGTCCGATATGAACGCCGGCAGCGCCGCACTGCACGGCGATGTCCGCTCTGTCATTGATAATCAGAGGCACGGCATATCTGTCTGTGACGGCGAGAACCTCTTCTGCGAGCTTCAGAAGCCGGCTGTCATCTGCGTTCTTTTCCCGGAGCTGAATCATGGATGCTCCGCCCTTTATGACCTCCTCCACAGCCTGCGGGAGGCGGAGTCCGTGAAGATTTCCGCTGTCTGTAACGGCATACAGGCGGAGTTTTTTTCTGTCTGGTCTCATAGTATCTATCCTTTATTTATCTGTTTCTTTTTCTTTATTTCTTTCTTTCCGGCTTTCTTCCGGATCACGCTTCAGCTTCTTCTGCGCTGCTCTGCAGAGAATCAGAAGCTCATCAGGAATACGGGAAAGATATCCTGTGATGATGCGGGCGGCTGACACCAGAGCGAAGACGGACAGCGCGCTGCCGGCGGGAGTCATATTTTCCTCGAGAATATGGAAAAGAAGAAAGCCGAAGATCCACAGAATGAAGTTTCCGGACCGGATGACCGGACAGCTTTCTTCTTCAGTCTCCCGTGCGCCGTTCCTCCGGACGAAAGTCTCCTTTTTGTCAGAAGCTCCGTTTCTGCCGCCTGTACATGCCTCTCTCTTTATGCGGACGGCCTGAAGAAAATCTGATATGAAAACAGCGGTCATCGGTATGAAGGCGGACGTCACAGGAAAGAAGTATTCGCCGAAGCGGTCCGCGGGAACGGCTGCGGCGAAGAGGAAGGCTGCCGTTCCGGCTGCTATGGCTCCTTTTTGCCCGTCTATTTTATCACAGATAAATGCGAAATTCACTCCCGCAAAGCGGAGGCACAAAAAGGCGGACAGGGAGACGGGAAACAGAAGCAGAATCGCTCCTGCGCCTGAAACAGCGGACGAGGACAGAATTTCCGCGATATCCGGCATTCTGAGAGCAATCACAAGGCCGCTCAGGAGTGCCGTGCAGCAGCCGGCGATGAAGGCGAACGCGGAAACGGCGGACACGCAGAAGACACGGTGAAACCGTCCGGCGCCGCGATTTTCGCCGGAGAGTCCGGAGGCGTCAGCTCTGATCCGCACTGACGCTGTGTAATCAGCGATGAGAGGCAGGCAGAAGAGAGGTAAAGCCGCGGAAAGGCTGACGATATCGCCGAATCCGGCGCGGTAGCCGGAAAAAGAGAAAGAACTGCCGTCCTCCGCGCTTTCGCGGAAAAGAAGCAGAAGAAACAGAAGCATCGATACGGCGGACAGAACACAGACAGGCGTGAGTTTCTTCGGACCGGAAAGCAGCAGGAGAAGGACAGTGATTCCGGCGGGAAGGATCAGCAGCGTCTGTACGGCAGCCTGTGAAAGAGAAAGGCCGCAGGCGGAGACGAAGAGCGGAGACAGCATGACGGCGCTTTTCCGTATCAGAAAGGCTGTCCAGAAGATCATCTGCACGAGATTGAGTACGGCGAAGAAGACGGCGCCGGCCTGTCCGAAGGAGGAGACGGATGCTTCGGTGAACCGTCCGGCAGATATTTCACCGTTTTTTCCGATGAGGAAGAAGAGAAAACCTCCGGCCAGCTGGCCTGTGATCAGTGCGGCTGCGCCGGCACTTCTGCCCAGAGGGGCGGCCGCCATACCGGCGCAGACGGCGGGAAGACAGAATGCCGCGCAAAACCAGATCAGACCGGCCTGCAGTACGGGTCTGTATTTTCCGGCCGGATTTTGAATACTGTTGTCTCTGTTTTTCAATGAGTCTCTCCTTTCTGCCGGCGAAGAACGGACGGGCGGAAGCTGCGGAGACCGTTTTTCGGAAAAGGGCAGATATGAAAAAGCTGAATTTATACTGTAATAATTCATATTGCGGAGTGAGCGGTTTCATCACCGAAACAGAAACAAAAAAGAAAAAATCCGGGGGGAAAACCCCGGCGGAAGTGACGGATCAGAGCAGAATGCGGTAGATCCATCCGTTTTCTTCGATCAGTACAGTATTTCCTCTGCAGGAGTATCCGTCGAGAGGCAGACTCTCCTCACGGTCGCACAGGACTCTGCAGGGAACAGGGTCGGTGGCGTCGGAACCGAGCCATACGGTGGAAGGAACGGAAAAGTTCCTGTGAGATGTCTTTCTTTCATCGTGAAGAATCTCTCTGCCGCCGGAGAAGGAAATGAGATAGCCGCTGTGGTTCTGCGCTTCGGTCAATCCCTCGATTACCGTCCCGAACAGGCAGTTTCTGTCGATATATGAAATGTCGCCGGGAGCGAGACGTATGATGGGATCCTCCAGATCCACAGCGATCAGCGCGCGGTCCTCGGAATCGATATTCAGCTCTGTGATGACAGTGTTTCTGTTGTCGGAAAACATGTGAAGCAGGTTTCCGTCGGTGTCGTACCATTCCAGGAGGGGAAGGATCGTGCCGTTCTGTCCGATTCCCGCATGCTCGATGCTGAGATCCGCCACAGGCATGGAATCGAAGCCGCAGGTATCGCTGAAATAGCAGCTGTTGTCATATCCGATCAGAATATGCCCCTGCCGGTTGACCATACAGCGGCGGACTTCGCTTCCGAGGATTTCAGTGCTCAGAACCTCAGGGGGCTGTCCCGCCGACAGGCGCAGGCGCATCATATACTCTGAGGTGCCGTCGTAGAGCAGAAGGATCCAGACATCCTCCGTCTGGCGCGCTGCAAAAAAGATCTCGTCCCGGAGAGGGATTTCACAGAAAAAGTCACTGTTGCTGCACTCTCCGACGATACCCAGAGCATAGGTGCCGCTTTTTTTGTGGCAGAACAGGAGGGCTGTTCCGAAAAAATCATCGGGATTGAAGGTGAGAAGATTCCAGTCATCCCGCTTTTCCCCGGGGATACAGCGATTCCAGGGATATAATTTTTCTGCTGTAAAATCTTTTGTCATCAGGTCTCCTTTTAATCAGATATCGTATGAAATTACCGGAATTATACTTTATTTTTGCGTATTTGAAAATATGTGAAAAGGGATTCGTCTGCATTTTTTGCCCCAAAGAGAGGTCTGTCCCTTTTTCCGTCCTGCGCGGCCGCGGAAACTTCTCTCTGCAGGAAGGACTGCGGGCTGCGGAGCAGGCCTCAGACTGCAGGCTGAGCAAAGAGACAGACGGAAAAAGCGCAGAATATCCGCGGCGCCATCGGCAGGGATCCGGAAATTCCGCCGCGGCCGGACAGCAGGCTGCGGAATGCGGAGCGGACGCACAGCAGGGAAGAAAGAAAAATCATCTGAAAAATACTTCCGATGCCGAGAAATATGCCGCAGGCAGTGATCAGCTTGATATCGCCCATGCCGATTCCCTCTTTTCTCAGCGAAAGAAGAGAGAAAAGAGCGGCGGCAAGCATGGTCAGCAAAGCGGCGATTCCGCCGGACAGGCGTGATGCGGCAGAAAGAAGAAGACCGTCTGCCGTACCGCCGGACATGCAGAGGGCGGATAAAAGACCTGCCGCAGTCAGAAACAGGCTGACCTGATCGGGAATAATCTGATAAATCACGTCGCTCTGCACCGCTGCGGCGAGTGCCGTGAGACAGAGTACGGACACGGCGCATTCTGTCTGCGCGGAAAGGCTGCGGGAGAAGCGGGAGGAGAGCAGAAGACTGACCGCGGCAGCGCAGAAAAAAGAAGCTTCATATGTGCGGTGCGGCATGTCCTCCTGTGTGCGGCCCGACGGATTCACGAGGCGCGGCATATTATGCGGACAGAAGGAAAAGAGCGCGGCGGCCTGCGGCCGCATGCCGGGAATATGGACGCCTCTGACGGTCTCCTGCGCATCGCAGAGCCAGCCGGCGGGCATACTGCTGTACAGCGCGGCCGCCGCCGTGCCGGCCCGGACGCCTGCCGCCAGAAAGAGAGCGGTGAAAAAGACGGTGAATGATATACAGGACGGGTACGCCTGGATGTCTGTCGGATTCATGGTTTCTCCTTAAATTGAAAAAATTTCCATATAACGGATAGATGCAGTATAACATGGAAAATATTTACAATCAAGTGCGATTTCAGGAGGCGGACAGGTGAAATGCCTGAACAGCGTGAAAGATTGCAAGCATACATATCGGATGATATAATAAATCTGATTACTTACAGACAGAATACGGGCATGTGACGATGGAGAAAAATATATTGCTGACAATCGAATACGACGGCACCGGATTTTCAGGATGGCAGCGCCAGCCGGGAAAGCGGACGGTTCAGGGAGAGCTGGAGCGCGTGCTTTCGGTACTGTGTGCCTGTCCCGTTCAGATCGACGGGACGGGACGGACTGATGCGGGTGTTCACGCGCTCGGACAGTGCGCTTCTTTCAGCGGGGAGTTCGGAATTCCCACCGGCAGAATCGCTCAGGCGGCTAATGATATGCTGGCTGAGAGCCGGCTGCGGGGTGGAGATATCCGGATTCTTTCCGCAAGGGAGGTAAGACCGGGATTCCACGCGCGTTTCAGCGCACGGGGCAAAAAGTACGTCTACCGGATCCGGAATGCGCACAGGATGCCGGTATTTCTGAGAAATTACCGCTATCATGTCAGAACACCGCTCGATATCGGTGCGATGCGGACTGCCGTAAAGGCTTTTGAAGGAACTCACGATTTTGCCGGCTTCATGGCGGCAGGAAGCAATCTGAAGGGAAGTACAGTCCGCACGGTATGGGAGGCATCGGTGACAGCGCAGGCGCAGCAGGAGGAGCAGGACGGATGTGATATTGAAATCTCTGTCAGCGGAGACGGCTTTCTTTATAATATGGTACGCATCATGACGGGGACGCTGGTGGATATCGGAAGCGGAAAAATATTTCCGCAGCAGCTGCCCGGTATCATCGCTTCGAAAGACAGGGGGCGTGCGGGTCATACGGCTCCGCCGCAGGGTCTCTATATGGCTGAGGTGTACTACGACGAAGAAAGCCTGTAAATCATACAGATCATACATCATACGGAGAATGGACCGGATTTCCATTTCAGGAGAAAGTATATGGACGATAAGGGAAACGGCAGAAACGGGAAAAACGATAACGATAATGATAAAGAAAAAAAGGAAAACGGAGGAAGAGAAAAAAGACGGCCGGACTGGGATGAGTATTTCATGGAGATGGCGGAGGTGGCCAGAAAGCGGTCCACCTGTCTGCGAAGATCGGTGGGGGCGATTATCGTCAAGGATCACCGGATTCTTGCCACAGGATATAACGGTGTTCCGAGCGGGATCGAACACTGTGAGATCCGCGGATGTCTGCGGGATCAGATGCACGTTCCTTCCGGACAGCGGCATGAGCTGTGCAGGGGAATCCATGCCGAGCAGAATGCGATCGTACAGGCGGCCTATCTGGGAGTGTCCATCGCGGGCGCTACTCTTTACTGCACCAATCAGCCGTGTATCCTGTGTGCGAAGATGATCATCAACGCCGGTATCAGGCGGATTGTCATAAAAGAGGGTTATCCGGATGAATTTGCCGGACAGATGCTGAAAGAAGCAGGGCTTAAAATCGAACGGTTAGGGGAATAAAGAACGTGACAGTTCAGAGGTATTGACTATGAAAGAGGTATTTATCGAGCATATCGGGCGGATTCTCCCGTATCTTTCCATCACAGCTGCGGCATTCATCATCTCTCTGCTGGTGACGCCGCTGGCAGTCCGGCTCGCTCCGAAGATCGGGGCGATGGATATTCCGAAGGATAACAGGAGAATGCACAAAAAAGCCATGCCGAGATTCGGGGGGATGGCGATCTTTGCGGGGACGGAAGCGGGACTGGCTGTCTTCTGCCACAGCGATCCGGAAGTGATCACTATCATCTGGGGAGGTATCCTGATCTATGCGGTGGGAGTGATCGACGATCTGAGAGGCCTGCCGGCGAAGCTGAAATTTCTTCTGCAGATCCTGTGTGCCACGGCGATCTATATCGGAGGCATACAGATCGATTTTGTCAAAAATCCTTTCGTATCCGGAGCCTACATCCACTTTCCGCTGGCGGTCAGCCTGATCATCACAGTGATCTGGATTGTGGGTATTACCAATACGATCAATCTCATCGACGGACTGGACGGACTCGCTGCGGGCGTCGCCGTCATCGCTTCGGGATATATCAGCTATGCCGCTTTTCTCAGCGGACAGTACGGCGTGGCTGTGGCCATGCTGGCTGTCACCGGCGGCGCTCTGGGATTTCTGCCGTTTAATTTTCATCCGGCAAAGATCTTCATGGGCGACAGCGGTTCGCTCTATCTGGGATTTATGATCGCGTCGATTTCCGTACTCGGGTCGACGAAAGGCGCGACGCTGATCGTGACCATCGTTCCGTTTCTGGCGCTCGGTCTGCCGATTTTCGATACGGCTTTTGCCATCATACGGCGCTGGATCAACGGAACGCCGATCATGGAGGCGGATAAAGGCCATCTTCATCACAGAATCATGGCTACGGGAATCGGACAGCGCAGGACGGTGCTCATCATGTACTGCATCAGCGCCATCATGGGAATGGTAGCTATCATGGTAGTCAAAAGAGAACTCGTCGAGGCCGTCGTCCTGACTGTTGTGGCTGCGATTCTTCTGTGTGTATTCGTGGCAGATCATCCGCGTCTCAGAGATATCATGCAGGAAGGAATTTCCGCCGTGCCGAAGACGGACGGAAAAAAATCACAGGCAGCTCAGAAAATTGAAGAAAAAGAAGCCTCTGCAGATGCGGGGAATGAAGGAAAAGAACCGCCTGCAGATCCGGGGGAGGAAGGAGAAGAACAGAGATGAAAGTGATGTCCGTTTTCGGAACGAGACCGGAGGCCATCAAAATGGCGCCTCTGGTGAAAAAACTGAAGGAGGATCCGTATTTCGAGTCTGTCCTCTGTGTGACGGCGCAGCACCGGGAGATGCTCGATCAGGTTCTGGAGCTGTTTGAGCTGACGCCGGACTACGACCTGAACCTCATGAAGCCGAATCAGACGCTCAGTATGATCACTGCCGGCGTGCTGACAGGGATGGACGAAGTCCTGGAAAAAGAAAAGCCGGATATCGTGCTCGTCCACGGAGATACGAGCACGACATTTTCGGCGGCTCTGTCCGCGTTCTATCACAGAATCCCGGTAGGACATGTCGAAGCGGGTCTGAGAACGTATGACCTGTATTCTCCGTTTCCGGAAGAGGCGAACCGGGTTCTGACGGGTCATATCGCTTCTGTTCACTTTGCGCCGACGCAGAGAAACAGAGACAATCTGATAAGAGAGGGAATCGATCCGGCGAAGATCACGGTGACGGGAAATACAGTCATCGATGCGCTTCTGGAAGTGGCGGACAAACCTTACGAATTTGAAGACAGTGTCCTGGCCGGCATCGACTTCGACGCAAAAAGGGTGATCGCCGTTACCTGTCACCGCAGAGAGAATCTCGGCGAGTATATGCACCATATTTTCGAAGCGATCCGCGATATTGCGGAGGAATTTGACGATGTGGAGGTGGTTTATCCCGTCCACATGAATCCGAAGGTGCGCAGAACGGCGGCGGAGGTATTCGGAGACCGCCCTGATATACATCTGATCGAGCCGCTTTCCTATCAGCCGTTTGTCAATCTGATGGCAAAGTCCTTCTTCATCATCACCGATTCCGGCGGCATGCAGGAAGAGGCTCCGTCTCTGGGAAAGCCCGTGCTCGTCGTGAGAAAGGAGACGGAAAGACCGGAGGCTCTGAGCGCCGGAACGGTAAAGCTGGCCGGAGTGGAGCGGGAAAAGATAGCCGCGATGGCGAGAGAACTGCTGACAGACCGCGAGGCTTACGATAAAATGGCAAAAGCATCCAATCCGTACGGAGACGGAACAGCGTGCGAAAAAATTCTGGAGGCGTTGAAGTGGGCAGGAATACAAAACAGAAAATCGTGAAGCCCCGCATTCTGCACAGGGCGCACGTCGCAAAAGACCTGGAAAAAATCTTTTCGACGCCGCTGTTCTTCGTCATTTCCAGCATGGGCTTCGGAAAAACGACGGCGGTCAGAGATTTTCTGAACAAAAAACGCAAGGTCAAAAATATCTGGTTTACCTTCGACGACGAGATGGTGGAGGATATCTGGACGTGGGTCAAATTCTGCCGCACGGTTGAAATGACAAATGCTCAGGTCGGAAAGACGATGTTCGAAAAAGGAATGCCGCGCACAGAGCAGGATTTTGATCATATCATCTCGGGAATCCGTTCCGTCATAGAGACGGAAACGGTCGTCGTGCTGGATGACATGCATCTGTGTCAGAGCGAGGTTCTGTCCGGCATCGTGGAGCGTATCGCCTGTGCGGGAATCGAGCGTCTCCACTTTGTCCTCATCGGACGCTCCAATCCGATGATGGATGTGGACGAACTGGTCGCTCAGGGCAAAGCGCATGTGATGACACAGAAAAACTTCGAATTTTCCAAGCTGGAATCCGAGGACTTCTTCATACTGAATGATGCTCCGCTCAGCGAGGCTGAGACGGATGAACTCTATGAGAAGACAAAAGGCTGGACCTCAGCGCTCTATCTGGCTCTGATCTATTACCGGGCCTACGGAAGCTTCCGGAATATGGAGAGCGACAGCAGGCAGCTGATGCGCAGCGCCGTCTATGAGAGATACAGCGAAGAGGAGCAGCGGCTGTTGCTGCTCCTCTCGAAGCTCAACAGCTTTTCGCTGGATCAGGCGCAGTTTGTCACGATGAAATGGGAAGTGCGCGATCTGATCGTGTCCATGTATGAGAGCAACTGCTTTGTAAAATTCGACGCGAAATCCGGTCTTTACAGTTTTCACGAGATGCTCCGTTCGCTCCTGAGGGAGGAGGCTGAAAAATCGGGTATCGATGAAGGAGCCGTTTTTGAACGCCAGGGCGACTGGTGCCTGGCGGAGGGCAACCGTCTGGGCGCCATCAGCGCTTTCAGCAAATGCGGGGATCATGAAAAGGTTCTCGATATCATGGCGGGAAGCTATGCCTCTTCTCTGATGAATGTCGCACCGAGAGTCATCATCAAGGCGTTCAATAAGATCGATCTGGAGACAAAGCTGTCGAATCCCATCGGCTATCTCACGTATATCTATTCCTACAGCGTGATTATCAGCACGAAAAAGGGAAGCAGACTGCTGGATGAAGCCAGACGTTATTATAACAAGATGAAAGATCTGCCGGACAGAGATCAGGTCATGGGAGAGATCGCCCTCATAGAAAGCATATCGGCATTTAACGATCTGGAGAAGATGTTTGACTGCTACCGGAGAGCAAACGAATATTTCAATGGCGGAATTTCGAAAATCTTCAACTCTGACGTCATCATCACCTTCGGCGTGCCTCTGACGCTGTTTCTGTATCAGCAGGAGCCCGGCACCATGGAAAAGCTGGTAAAGCTGGTGGAGGACGAATTCGAAATCTTCAATTATATCACGAACGGCTGCGGAGCCGGATACGAATTCCTCGTCCGTGCGGAGAGGGAATATTTCATCGGAAACTTTGAATCCGCGGAGATTGCGGCGCACAAGGCGATTTACAGAGCGAGGACGAGGGAGCAGTATTATATCGTCCTTTCGGCGTCCTTTATCCTGCTGCGTGTCGCCATGAACAGAGGACAGGTCAAAGAAGTGGACGATATTCTCCTGCAGCTGATGCAGGAGGTCGAGACTCAGGAAAATCCCATCATGCTCAGCTGCTATGAGTTTATCCTGGGATATGTCTACAGTTATATGGGAAAGCACGATCAGATTCCGCGCTGGCTGAATGAAGGCAATATTCTCGATGCGAAGCTGATGGCGCCGGCCCGCAACACAGGCTATATCATCGTGGCCAAAATTCTGTGCGAGCGGGGCGACTATACAGAACTGGAGAATATGTGTCCGGAGCTGATCGAGCTGTATACGGAGAAGAGAAATCTGATCGGTGTCATACTGGCTTTGATCTTTGACTGTATCTGCAAGTATCACAACAGCGGCCTGAACGATGCGAAGCCGATTCTGGAAAAGGCGCTGAAACTGGCGGAACCCGATGACAGTGTGACGCTCTTTGCGGAGCACGCCTATGAACTCATTCCGATTCTGGAGGCGATCGACACTCCGTTTGCACGGCGCATCATTCCGATGGCAAAACAGTTTGTCGGAGCCAGAAAGATCTGCCGCAGCAGCAGAAAGAGAAGGATTCCGCTGACAAAGAGGGAGTGCGAGGTGATGGATCTCGTAGCGGAAGGATATACGGCGGAGGCGATTTCAAAGATTCTGTTCGTCTCACATTCCACGGTGAAAAAGCATACCGCGTCGGCTTATGAAAAGCTGGGCGTGAATAAGAAGGCGGATGCCATCGCCAGATACAAAAAGATGATTTCTAAGAAATAGTATCCTTTTTGGACCATATCTTTCTTGACAGAAATGCGTATAATAAATATTGTCAGAAGGGACGGGAAAGCTTCTGACCGTGATATTTTGATATTTACTCACTCTTAACATATTTTTACCGATGATTTATCGGGGAGAGACAGCCGAAGGCCAGCGGCTGTCTTTTCTTTTTTGCAAAACCCCCTGCGATATGATATAATAAACGCCGAAAATTCAAGGCATAAGAGGAGTTTCACAGAGATATGGACAAAAAGACTTTTTATATAACGACACCGATTTATTACCCGAGTGCCGATCTGCATATCGGACATACCTACTGTACCGTCATGGCTGATGCGATGGCGCGTTTTAAGCGGGCGACGGGATATGACGTCCGCTTTCTGACCGGAACCGACGAGCACGGCCAGAAGATCCAGAAGATCGCGGATGAAAACGGCGTGACGCCGCAGGAATATGTGGACGACGTCGTGGGCAGAATCATAAAGCTGTGGGACACGATGGAGATCTCCTATGATGATTTCATCCGCACCACACAGGAACGCCACGTGAAGCGCGTTCAGGCCATCTTTGAAAAGATGTATGAAAAGGGAGATATCTATAAAGGCGAGTACGAAGGTCTTTACTGCACGCCGTGCGAATCCTTCTGGACCGAGGTGCAGGCTGTGGACGGAAAATGTCCCGACTGCGGCCGCCCGGTGGAAAAGGCCAGCGAAGAAGCCTATTTCTTCCGTCTTTCAAAATATCAGGACAGACTGATCGATCTTCTGGAAAACAATCCGGAATTTCTTCAGCCGGAGGCGAGGAGAAACGAGATGCTCAGCTTCCTGAAGCAGGGGCTCGATGATCTGTGCATCTCCCGCAGCACGTTCGACTGGGGCATCAAAGTTCCTTCCGATCCGAAACACGTCATCTACGTATGGCTGGATGCTCTTTCCAACTATATCACCGCACTGGGCTATCCGGATGAAGAGGACGGTCTCTTTGCGGATTACTGGCCTGCCGACGTTCACCTCGTAGGAAAGGAGATCGTACGCTTCCATTCCGTCATCTGGCCGGCTATGCTGATGTCGCTCGATCTGCCGCTTCCGAAGAAGGTGCTCGGACACGGCTGGATTCTTCTGGAGGGCGGTAAGATGTCGAAGTCCAGAGGCAACGTGGTGGATCCTGTCAAGCTGATCGAACGCTACGGCATCGATGCGCTGAAGTACTTCCTGCTCCGCGAATACGCATTCGGGCAGGACGGTCTTTATACAAATGAGGTGATGCTCAACCGTCTGAATTACGATCTGGCGAACGATCTCGGAAATCTGGTCAGCCGTACGGTGGCCATGATTGAAAAATATGACGGAGGCATCGTTCCGGAACCGTCGGAGGCGGGAGAGCCGGATGAGGATCTGGTGCAGATGGCTGTGACGACGCAGAAACGCGTGGAAAAATATATGGACCGCTTCAGCTTCAACCTGGCGCTGGAGGAGATCTGGAAGCTGATCCGCAGGACAAATAAATATATCGACGAGACGGAACCGTGGGTTCTGGCAAAAGATGAGAGCAGAAAGCCGCGCCTGGATACGGTGATGCATCACCTGGCGGAATCGATCCGCATCATTTCCGTCCTCATCCATCCGTTTATTCACAATACTTCGGAAAAGATCAGAGAACAGCTGGGTATCCCGGAGGAACCGGTGTGCTGGGAGGATACGGAGCGTTTTGACCTGATGACCGGCAGGAAGGTAAAAAAAGGTGCGCCTATTTTCCCTCGTCTGGATATCGAAAAGGAGATTGCCGAACTGGAGGCGATGACAGCGGCTTCGATGGCGGCGGCAAAGGCCAAGGCGGAAAAAGACGCGGGACATGCGCCGGAAAGTGAAAAAGGAAAGGCTGCAGATACAGAGGCGAAGGGCGGCAAACCGGAGGAGACGGAGAAAAAGCCTGAGATTACGATCGATGATTTTGAAAAAGTGGACCTCAGAGTGGGGAAGATCGTATCCTGCAGAAAGCATCCGAAAGCGGACCGGCTGCTTGTATCGCAGGTGAAAATCGGAGACGAGACGCGTCAGATCGTCTCCGGAGTGGCGTCCTCTTATTCACCGGAGGAGATGACGGGAAAAAATGTCATCGTCGTGGCAAATCTGAAGCCGATCCGTCTCAGAGGCGAGGAATCCAGAGGAATGATTCTGTTTGCCGACAACGGCGAGCGTCTCGCTTTTGTAACGACGGATGCCGCTGACGGAAACCGGGTAAAATAGATACAGCAGGCTGCCGCTATCCTGTTTTCTGACAGGAGGCGGAGCGGAGAAAAAAGGAATCCGTCCGGTGAGCGGGCAGATGAGCCGGCAGACGGACGGATCTGTTCCGAATGGAGGGATCAGAACGATGTTATTCGATTCGCACGCACATCTCGATGCTCCGGAATTTGACGAAGACCGGGAGGAACTGTTTGAGAAGCTCGTCACGGAAGGCGATATCTCTTATGTCGTCAATCCCGGAGTAAATCTGGAGACGTCGAAGCATGCCATAGAACTGGCACAGAAATATCCGTGGCTCTATGCGGCTGTGGGATTTTATCCTCAGGAAACGGGAGATATGGATGAAGATATGCTCTTTCTGCTCGAAGGTCTGGCCAAGAAAGAGAAGGTGGTAGCCATCGGCGAAATCGGACTCGACTATTACTGGGAGACGGTTCCTCACGATGTGCAGCAGTACTGGTTCCGGAAACAGATACAGCTGGCGATCCGGCTCGGCATGCCGATCGCCATTCATGACAGAGAGGCTCACGGCGATGTCATGCGCATCCTGAAGGAAGAAAAGGCGTTTGAAAATACGAGGGTGCTGATGCACTGTTATTCCGGAAGTGCGGAGCTGGCACGCCAGTATCTGAAGCTCGGATGTTATTTTTCGATCGCAGGGCCTGTGACATACAGGAATGTCAGAAAGGCGCCGGAGGTGATCGAAGCGATTCCGCTGGACCGCATGTGCATCGAGACGGACTCTCCTTATCTCACACCGATGCCGTTTCGCGGAAAGAGAAATGATCCTTCGCTGATCCGCTACACGGCCGAGAAGATCGCCGAACTGAAGGGCGTCTCCTATGAAGAGGTGGCGGCGGCCACCTGTGAGACGGCGAAGCGTTTTTACGGGATCGGCTGATGTGTGTGAATTATATGATCTGAAGCGCGATGACAGTCATATCGTCCCGCTCGTATTCTCCGTAGCGCACGGAAGCGTTCCGCAGAAGGCGTTCCGAAATGGCTCTGGGAGATTCGTCGGGATACTGAAGAATCAGGCTGGTGATCCAGCCGAGATGATGATCTGCGGGCGGTGATTCCGTGACACCGTCTGTGAGAAGAAAAAAGCGGTCTCCGTGTTCGATGGAAAAGGCGGCATAGCGGGTGTCCTCTTCTTCTATGATTCCGATGGGAAGGGCCGGCATTTTCAGGATGCCGGCCCGGTTTCCTCTCTGGATGACGGTGGGAGCGCCGCCGGCTTTGTAGATGCTGCACATACCGCCGGCGAGATCGAAGACGGCGAGGTCGACGGTGGAGAAGCATTCGGAAGTCATATTGAGCGGCAGGGCCGCGTTGACGGAAGCGATAGCGTCGAGAGGCGGAAGTCCCACGCGCAGAAGCTGATAGAGGCTTTCCAGCACAAATCTGCTGCAGCCGGAAGCTGTTCTTCCCGTTCCCATACCGTCCGCGATGGCGGCCACATAAGAGGACGGGGAAAGCCTTCTGCATATATAATTGTCGCCGGATACGCCTACCGATTTCGGAAGACCGCAGGAACCCGACAGAATGCCGAATTCCGGCAGGGGTTCCGTTTTCTTTTTATGTCTGCCAAGCATTTTTTATCCTCCGATTGACTGATCGTTTCTGTGTGAAACCGGACATCTGTCCTGATTTCATCCTCTGCACTGTGTGTTTTTTCATGCGGCCCGGAACAGTATTATCCCGGGCCGCATCTGTCTTGTGTCCTGCAGATGCTGATCTTATCTTAAAGGAAGACAGATACGGCGGACAGAGGGGAAAGAACGACAAAATACACCGGATGGCGACAGAAAAAATACAGAATAAACGGAAAACAGAGGAAAAGAGAAAACAGCGAAAGGAGAAGATGATGAGATACGGCTCAGGTGATCCGCATACTCTCGATAAGATCAGAAATACGATCCGTGAATACAGCATGATCCTGCCGGGAGAGCGTATTGTGGCGGGACTTTCCGGAGGGCCTGATTCGGCCTGTCTTCTCCATGCTCTGTGCTGCCTGCGGGAGGAACTTGCGATCGGCGCGATCTGTGCGGTCCACGTCAATCACGGACTGAGAGAGGATGAAGCGCAGAGGGATGAGGCGTATTCCCGTCAGCTGGCGGAGGATCTGGGAGCGGATTTCCGGGTGTTTCACTTCGATATCGGAGCGGAGGCGGCACAGGAGCGTGTCAGCTCTGAAACGGCCGGAAGAAAGGCGCGTTACCGCGCTTTTGAAACAGCATGTGCCGATTTCGGCGCGGAGCGGATTGCGACGGCACATAACAGCAATGACCAGGCGGAGACGATTCTGATGAGAATTCTTCGCGGCACGGGAATACACGGACTTTCCGGCATCCGTCACTGCCGGAGAGCGGGCCGGAGGACGGTTATACGGCCTCTTCTGGATATCGGAAGAGAGGAAATCGAAGCATACTGCAGAAGCTGCGGGCTGATCCCCGTAAGAGACCGTACAAATGATGAGGCGGTCTATACGAGAAATAAGATCAGACTGGAGCTTCTGCCGTATCTCCGGGAAAATTACAATCCGGATATCAGCAGTGCGCTGGTCCGTCTGGGACGCCTGGCGGCGGACGATGATGATTATCTGGAGCAGGTAACGGGTAAAATTATGCTTAAGCACTGGAATCAGGAAGAAAAAACACTTTCTGCCGACGCTCTCCCCGGTCTTCATCCGGCACTGGCCAAACGGGCGGTGAGAGAGGCTGCGGGAAGATCGGGAGCGGACAGTGATCTCGGGGAGAAGCACATCCGCGGCGTTCTGTCTCTGGCATCCGGAAAAAAAGAAGGCAAAGAGACCGATCTGACGGGAGGATATTATGTCCGTTATTCTTATTCGAAACTCTGGTTTCTGCGCAGAACAGACAGAACTTCTGCAGAGGATGCGGCGGGCAGAACGGGACTTACATGCACGGCTTCCTTTCCGGAGGAAAGGCTCGAAAAAAACGGAACAGCCGAAATTTTTCTCGGCGGCCGGGCTGTGAAGCTGAGGCTCATCTGCTCTGCGGAGGAAAAAGAGGCGGAAAAAGAAGCCGCCGGAAGCGGAAAGAGATGCTCTGCAGGCGGAAAGAGCGGCAGAGGCGGAGCCGTCTTCAGCCGGACGGTGTGTCTGGACTGGAAAAAACTGAAGGAACAGGACAATGTGATCTTCCGTTTCCGTCAGCCGGGTGACCGCATACGGCCGCGCGGAATGAAAGGACATAAAAAGCTCCAGGATTTTTTTGTGGACCGGAGAATACCGAAGCATCTGAGAGAGCAGGTTCCTCTTCTCGCTTCCGGAAGAGAAATTCTGTCCGCCGGCGGAGAAGCCGCGCAGGACTGCTGTCCGGACCCCGAAAGTACGGCCATTGTTTCTATTGAATATTGAAAATTACTGTGGTAAAATACGATGATAATTGGGTTTTTGAACCTGCTAAAGGAGGATGGAATTGAACAAATGGTATAAAACTCTGTCGATTTATGCTCTGATTTTTCTGTTTGTCATTGTAATGGCATATTTTTTTATGAATTCGCAGGCAGAGCAGGAAATCCAGGAGGTTGAATTTTCCGAATTTGTACAGGAACTTCAAAATGAAAACGTAAAGGAACTCACATTGCAGGATACCAGCATGCAGGGAACGCTGGAGGACGGGACGATTATCCATGCATATGCGCCTTCCAGCCTGCAGCTTATGGTGATAAATGACGATCTGATTATGCCGCAGGTATATGAAGGAAAGATGATCGTAACCAGTGAACCTCCTCAGACGACGCCGTGGTATATCAGCATGCTGCCGTATTTACTGACGATCGTCATCTTTGTGGTCATCTGGATGGTATTCATGAATTCGAGCCAGGGCGGAGCAGGAAAAGCCATGTCCTTCGGCAAGAGCCGTGCCCGGATGTACAAGGACGACGGCAAAAAAGTCACATTCCGGGATGTGGCGGGACTGCATGAGGAAAAGGAGGAACTGCAGGAAATCGTGGATTTCCTGAAAAGACCGAAAAAATATACGGCTCTCGGCGCGCGGATTCCGAAGGGCGTCCTTCTGGTGGGACCTCCGGGAACGGGAAAGACATTCGTGACGAAAGCCGTTTCCGGAGAGGCCGGCGTTCCGTTTTTCAGCATTTCCGGCTCCGATTTCGTGGAAATGTTCGTCGGAGTGGGAGCGTCGAGAGTGCGCGATCTGTTTGAGCAGGCGAAGAAAAACGCGCCGAGTATCATTTTCATCGATGAGATCGATGCGGTGGGAAGGCGCAGAGGCGCAGGCCTCGGCGGCGGCCACGACGAAAGAGAACAGACACTGAATCAGATGCTCGTCGAGATGGACGGCTTCGGCGTAAATGAAGGCGTCATCGTCTTTGCGGCGACAAACAGACCTGACGTCCTCGATCCGGCTCTGCTGCGGCCCGGCCGTTTCGACAGGCAGATCGTCATCGGCCTGCCGGATGTGAAAGGCCGTGAGGAAGTTCTGACGACGCACGCCAGAAATAAACCTCTCGATTCCTCAGTGGATCTTGGAGTTCTCGCGCGGATGACACCGGGCTTTTCACCGGCGGATCTGGAGAATGTTCTCAATGAGGCGGCACTTCTGACAGCGCGCAGAGACGGAAAAACTATAAAAATGGAAGAGCTGGAGGAAGCGATTACAAAAGTCATGGCGGGTCCGGCGAAGAAGAGCCGTGTCGTCACGGAAAAGGAAAGACGTCTGACCGCTTATCACGAGGCAGGCCATGCGGTACTCATCAGAAATCTGCCGAATTCGGATCCTGTGCACCAGGTGACGATCATTCCGCGCGGAATGGCCGGAGGCATGACGATGTTCCTGCCGAAGGAAGACCGGACGTTCGAGTCGAAAAATCACATGACGGATTCTCTCATCCATCTGCTGGGCGGCCGTGCGGCGGAACAGCTCGTGCTGGACGACATCAGCACGGGAGCCAGCAACGATATCGAAAGAGCGACCGCGATCGCCAGAGATATGGTGACGAAGTACGGCATGAGCGAAAAGATCGGTACGGTCAATTACAGCGATTCGGGAGAAGTCTTTATCGGAAACGACTTTACTTCCAAGCGGACTCACTACTCTGAAGCCACCGCTCAGGCGATCGATGAGGAAGTGAAAAATCTTCTCGATGACGCCTATGAAAAAGCGGTAAGACTCCTCAGAGAAAATATGGATAAGCTGACACTGGTGGCGGAAACGCTGCTGGATATCGAAACGCTGGATGCGGAGCAGTTTGAGGATCTCTATACCGGAGCAAAGAGCCGTGAGGAGATCGTGCAGGAGGCGCGCAGCAGAGCGGACGAGAAGGCGGAACAGATTGCCCGTCAGAAGGCAGAAGCGGCAAAGGAATACGAGGCGGAAAAGGCTGCCAGAGAACGGGAAAAGGAAAATGCGGTCAATCTCCGGTTTGAGAACATGAAAGCGGAGACGATCGTCTTTGAAAATAAAAATGAAAATGATGCGGATACCGATAAAAAGTCCGGAAAAAATGAGAAGGACGACATCGGTTCGGAGGATCTGGCAGCTGACGATGAATCATCGGATCCGGAAGGCCGGAATGATAAAAACCGGTAAAGACAGCCAGTCCGACCCGCACACGGGAGGACAAACAGAATTATGTTACTTGCATTTGACGTTGGAAATACCAATATCGTACTCGGGCTTTTCAAGGGAAAGAAGCTGATTCAGAGCTGGAGAATGGAGACGGATAAGAACAAGAGCGCGGACGAATACGGCATGATCATCCGAAATCTGTTCGATTATCACGGACTCAATATGTCGGATGTGAAGGATGCCATCATTTCGACAGTTGTGCCGTCCATCTCCTATACTCTGCAGCATCTGTCCATCAAGTATTTCAATATCAGAGCCATCGAGGTGGGACCGGGGATCAAGACCGGAATGGTCATCAAGTATGATAACCCGAAGCAGGTCGGTGCGGACCGGATCGTCAATGCCGTGGCGGCGTACGCAAAATACGGCGGGCCGCTGATCATTATCGATTTCGGTACGGCGACGACGTTCTGCTGTATTTCCGAAAAATGCGAATACCTGGGGGGAACCATCGCTCCGGGACTGAAGATATCGTCCGATGCGCTTTTCGAAAAGACGGCAAAGCTGCCGAGAGTCGAACTTTCGGAGCCGGGTCATGTGATCTGCCGCAATACGATCGAAAGCATGCAGTCCGGACTCGTATACGGCCACATGGGTGTGGTCGATTATATCATCCGTAAGATGAAGCAGGAATATCATTCGATGACAGGCGGAAATCCGAAGGATATTACGGTGGTTGCCACCGGAGGCCTGGCGACGATGGTTTCGAAGGGAGTGGAAGCCATCGATCACGTGGATCGTCTCCTGACGCTGGAAGGCCTGAGTCTCATCTATGAGAAAAACAAGAATAATTTCGGCAACCGCAATAATCTCAGCAGGGAAAACATACAGCTGAAAGCGGAAGAGTAGAATATCTCAGAGAAAGGATTTCCATGAGCAGATATGAGATCGGCGGAGTATCTCTGGATACTCCGTATATCATGGCTCCGATGGCGGGGATTACCGACGGCCCTTTCCGCCGTCTCTGCCGGAGATTCGGCGCCGGCGCCGTCTATTCGGAGATGATCAGCGCGAAGGGCCTCTATTTCGACGACAAAGCGACGGAAAAGCTGCTTGCCGTTTATGATGACGAGTTTCCCGTCGCCTATCAGATATTCGGATCGGATCCGTCCGTCATGGCCTATGCCGCGGACGCTCTGTCCTCGCGCAGAAACAGTATCATAGACATCAATGCCGGATGTCCCGTACCGAAAGTTGTAAAGAGCGGCGATGGCGCCGCTCTTCTGCGCGATCCGAAAAAACTTTCGGATGTCGTGTCGGCCGTCGTAAAAGCGGCCGGAAAACCGGTGACAGTCAAAATCCGCTCCGGCTGGGATCACAATTCCGTCAATGCGGTGGAAAACGCGAAGATCATCGAGGCGGCAGGCGCGGCAGCCGTCTGTGTGCACGGAAGGACGAGAGAGCAGTTTTACAGCGGAGAGGCGGACCGCGCGATCATCCGCCGTGTCCGGGAAAGCGTAAAGATCCCGGTGATCGGAAACGGAGATATCTTCGATGTGAAAAGCTGCCGGACCATGTCTGAAGAGACAGGCTGCGAGCTGTTCATGATCGCAAGGGGTGCTCTGGGAAATCCGTGGATTTTCCGTTCTCTGTGCGAGGGCAGAGATTATGTGCCTTCTGCCCGGGAGCGGATCAGTCTGATGAAGGAGCACTTCTGTCTGGAGCTGGAGGAGAAGGGCGAATATACCGGAGTGCGCGTCATGCGCAAGCATATCGGCTGGTATATCAGAGGAATGCACGGCGCGGCCGCGATGCGGAGAAAAATAAACGAGATGCAGAAGCCGGACGAGATCTTTGAGGCTCTTGACCGGCTGGCCGCCGGTGCGGCGGAAAGTCTCTGAGTCTCTGAGTTTCGGAGACCGGAGGAAAGAAAGGAAACAGGTGATTAACGTATGGCAAGAGAAGAAGTGCTGCTCACCCGTGAAGGGTATGACAAACTGGTTGCGGAACACGAAGAACTGGTAGCTGTCCGCAGACTGGAAGTTGCGGAAAGGCTGAAAGAAGCGATCTCCTACGGAGACCTTTCAGAAAATGCCGAGTACGATGCCGCAAAAAACGAACAGGCTGAACTCGAGGAAAAGATTCTCAAGCTGGAATCGATGATCCGCAACGCGAAGGTTATCGACGAATCCGAGATCTCGTCAGACCGTGTCAATCTGGGCCATACGGTAAAGGTGGAATATCTGGAATCCGGTGAGGTCGAGGAATATACGATCGTCGGCTCAAATGAATCCGATCCGTTTGAAGGGAAAATATCAAACGAATCCGCTGTGGGAAGCGCGCTGATCGGAACGAAGATCGGCGAAAAGGTGAGCGTCGAGATTCCGGACGGGATCATCCATCTGAAGGTTCTCGAAATTTCCAGATCCTGACCAGAAAAAAGCGGACGGATACCGGAAAGAGACGGAGTATACAGAACGCACAGGCCGGACCGGAAGGAGAGAATGCTTCCGGCGGACCGGAAAGAGAGCGGAAAAGAGAAAAAGCAGGAAATATTGATACCGGGAGAGAAGGAAGAATGAGCGAAGAACAGAACAACAGCACGGTGCAGGAAAAAACAGAGCAGGAGCTGAATGAACAGAGAAAGATCCGCAGGGAAAAGCTGGAGCAGCTCCGCGCGGACGGAAGAGATCCGTTCCGCTGGGAAAAATGGAATGTATCTCATTACAGTGAGGATATCAGAAAAAACTTTGAATCTCTGGAAGACAGCGAGGTCTCTGTAGCCGGCCGTATCATGGCAAAGCGTGTGATGGGCAAGGTGTCTTTTATCGACGTCCTCGATAAGCAGGGAAGAATTCAGTGTTTTGTGGCGAGAGACAATATCACGCCGGAAGAATATAAGATTTTCAAGACATATGATATCGGCGATATCATAGGAGCTCGAGGTACAGTCTTCAAGACAAAGACAGGAGAGGTTTCCGTCCGTGTGTCGGAGATCGTGCTCCTCTCCAAGTCGATTCAGGTACTTCCGGAAAAATTCCACGGACTGACGGATACCGATATGCGTTACCGTCAGAGATATGTGGATCTGATCATGGACGATGACGTACGTGAAGTCTTCCGCAAGCGTGCGCGCATTATCAAAGGAATCCGCAGATTCCTGGATGATCGCGGTTATCTCGAAGTGGAGACGCCGATCCTGACTGTCATCGCCGGCGGCGCCAACGCGCGTCCTTTCGAAACACATCATAATACGCTGGATCTGGATATGAAACTGAGGATTTCCAACGAGCTTTATCTGAAGCGTCTGATCGTCGGAGGCCTGGATCGTGTCTATGAAATGGGCAAAATGTTCCGTAATGAGGGCATGGATACGCGCCACAATCCGGAATTTACAAACATAGAGCTCTATCAGGCCTATGCAGACTATAACGACATGATGGAACTGACGGAGCAGCTCGTATCTTCTCTCTGCCAGGAACTGTACGGAACGATGATTCTCGAGTATCAGGGAAAGACGTTTGATCTGACTCCTCCATGGGACAGAATCAGTATGGAAGAGGGAATTCTCCGCTGGCTCGGCGAGGACTTCTCAAAGGTGGAAACCGATGAGGAGGCACAGGCGATCGCTAAAAAGCACAATCTGGAAGATGCGGACACGATGTCGAGAGGAAAAGTCATCGCGGAGCTGTTTGAAGAATACTGTGAGGATAAGCTGGACGGACCGGTATTCGTCACGGGACATCCGGTGGAGATTTCTCCGCTGGCGAAGAGAAATCCGGATGATCCGAGAATTACGAACCGTTTTGAAGCGTACCTCAACAAGTGGGAAATCGCCAACGCTTTTTCCGAACTCAACGATCCGATCGACCAGTATAACCGCTTCAAAATCCAGCAGCAGCAGCTGGAAGCGGGCGACGAGGAAGCGCATCCGATGGATCTGGACTACGTCAATGCTCTCGAAGTAGGCCTTCCTCCTACCGGAGGTCTGGGTATCGGAGTGGACAGACTGATTATTCTTCTGACGAATCAGCCGTCTATCCGTGACATCATCCTCTTCCCGACGATGAAGCCGCTGGACAAAAAAGGAAATGCACCGGCGGAGGAAAAGGAAGCCTCCGGCAGAGCGGAAAAAGTAAAGGAAGCGGCGGAGAAGATCGACTTTTCAAAAGTGGAGATCGAGCCGCTGTTCGAGGACTTAGTGGACTTTGAGACATTTTCGGAATCCGATTTCCGTGCGGTGAAAGTGAAGGAATGCGAAGCGGTACCGAAATCGAAAAAACTCCTCAGGTTTGTTCTCGATGACGGCACCGGAACAGACAGGACGATCCTCAGCGGTATACATGAATATTATGAACCGGAAGAGCTGATCGGAAAGACCTGTATCGCTATTGTAAATCTGCCGCCTAGAAAAATGATGGGCATCGAATCTCAGGGAATGCTGATCAGCGCGGTTCATCAGGAAGAAGGAGCGGAAAAGCTTCATCTGCTGATGGTGGATGATCATATCCCGGCGGGAGCAAAACTGTATTAAAACGAAAAAAAATTATATATGCGCGGATCGGTTTTCCGGTCCGCGCTGTCATTATTCAGGCAGGGCCGGGAACGGGAAGTTCCCGGTGTCTGCCACAGAAGCCGGCGAAAAAAGAAGTTCCGGAGTATACAGATTCTGTATCCGGCATATTTCAGGAAAAATCTTTTTTCGCCGGCTTTTTTCTTTTTATCCGAAGGACGGACTAAGTCTGAAACGCAGACTGCCGTCCTTTCTTTCTGTTTTTTTCCTGTTCTTAAAAAAAACAATATTTCCGTTTCCGGATATTACGGGCCGAGACTGTTAATCAAATAACGATCTTGTATAAAAACATATACATACAGTAGAGTATGTAAAAAATACGGCAAAAAACGGCAGAATGCCTGAAATTACACAGAGTCGAAAGTTGAAAAAATTTTAACAATTTAGTAGAAAAGCCAGAAAATATATATGTAATTTGGAAAAAATGACGAAAATAGCGTGAAATTGATATTTAAATTACTATCGGCGGTGTTATTGACAAAGAAAGATCGGCGTGCTATTCTACAGGTACAACGAAACATACATACAAGAATGTCAATAAAATTCAGATAAATTGTCAGATCCGATAGAAAATACATACGGAAGCACAGCATAAAATACAGAAAAACAGATAAAAACAAATAAAAACAGATAAAAAAGAAATCAGAAAAGTTACAGAAAAGTCACATCACAGCAGAAGATCACAGAAAAATATACAGACAGAGACGGTACGAAAGAAGATTTCCGGAAGGAAATCATGATCATATTTCGGAAAAGCTTTTTATCCGGAAAAAACGGCTGTCAGGCTGCACAAAGAAACAATACAGTATGCCACACAGTCGGAGTGCAGCGCCGGTTTCGGCGGATAAAAGGAGATTCCGACGCAGATTTGAGTCCTCCGCGGAAAAAACGGATGCCTCAGAGCACCCGCAGAGAACACAAAGCAGTAAGGGGAATCTGCAGGCATCCTTTTACGGCGGATTACGGGGGACATCCTGTGATATGTGACGGCCATCTTCTGATGTGCCTGTCCGGTTCCGTTAATAAACGTTTATTAATATAAATCTTAACGTTTTATGTATTTTAAGGAGGATGCAGATGTTAAACTTCCAGTTCTATGAAAAGGTAAAAGTACTTTACGGTGTGGGCGCAGTCGGTCAGCTCGGTGAACTGGCAAAGCATATCGGCGGAACGAAGGCGCTGATCGTCTCTGACCCGGGAATGAAAGCCACCGGCGTCATCGAAAAGATCGAAGCGGGTCTTGCCAATGAAAATATTCCGTACGTTCTGTTTGAGGAAAACGAGCCGAATCCGCCGATCGCGGCATGTGAAAAAGCGTTTGACGTTCTGACGGCGGAAAAATGCGACTTCATCATCGGCGTGGGCGGCGGATCGAACATGGACTGCGCGAAAGGCGTCAACATTCTCAGATTCAATGAAGCCCCTCTGATTCAGTACGCAAACGGGGCGAAGCATTTCGATGTGGGGCACGGTCTGATCATGATTCCTACGACTGCGGGAACAGGTTCCGAGATGTCTGACGGCTCCATCCTTTCGGATGAAAATCATATCAAACAGAATTTTATCTCCGATCAGGGCGCTTTCGCGGAATATGCCATCGTCGATCCGGAACTGATGACCGGCATGCCGCCGAAGCTCACCGCTTCCACAGGTCTGGACGCATTTGCCCATGCGATCGAATCCTATATGGGAACGCTGACGAATGAATTCATACAGTTCCAGGCGGAGAAGGCGATCGATGAAATCGTGGAATACCTTCCGCGCGCAGTTGCAGACGGAAAAGACATGGAAGCGAGAAAGAAGATGGCCGTTGCGGCGTCGGTAGCGGGATATCTGCTCGTTTACGGACATACGTGTGCCGGACATTCCATCGGACAGACTCTGGGCGGCTATTTCAATATTCCTCACGGCACGGCATGCGCATATGCTCTCCCTTGGGTCTGCGAATTTAACGCGCCGGCTGTTCCTCATTTTATCAGAAGGATCGGCGAGGCTCTGGGCGTTTCCTTCAGCGGAGACGAGACTCCGGAGGAAATCGGCCGCATGACGAGAGAAGCGCTTCTCAAATTCCGCGATGAAGACTGCGGTCTGATCGATATCAAAACATTCCCGTATGACGAAAGCAAATTTGAAGAAATCGCACAGGTGAGTGCGGATGAATTCTTCCAGCAGTTTAATCCGAGAAAAATGACAAAGGATGACTGTCTGGCTGTTCTCCGCAACATGTATGCTTAAAAACTGAAAACAGACTGAAAATATTGTGAATATCTCATGAAAATTGTCTGAAGAAAAGATGAAAAGTGAGTAACGGCGCCGGAGGTCTGCTGAAATCCGCAGGCCGCCGGTGAGGAAAAATACATTTATTTTTTAAGGAGGCATGTCAAATGCAGGATATCAATTTTATCAAAGAAGTCGTTGAAAGAGCGTTCGATCCGTTTTCGGAGCTGCCTGCGATTTATGCGCAGAAGGAAAAGATGGTCGATGAATATATCGAAAGATCGAGAAAAGCGCAGAAAATCGTCGCAGGCTTCACTCAGGAACAGGTGGACAAGCTGGTAAAGGCGATGGCTGTGACCATCTATGAGCATGCGGAAGAGCTGGGAAAGATGGCGGCGGAAGAGACCGGTATGGGAGATCCTGAACACAAGGTGATGAAGAATATCGGAAAATCCACCGGCACATGGGCCGAACTGAAGGGAAAACCGAGCATCGGCGTCATCAGAACGGAAGAGGAAAACGGCGTCATCGTCCTGGCGAAGCCTCTGGGCGTTCTGGGCTGTGTTACGCCGACTACAAATCCGACGATCACTCCGCTGGTAAACGGGATGTGCGCCGTCAAGTGTGCGAATTCTCTCGTGGTATCTCCTCATCCGCGTGCGAAGAACACGACGATGAAGACGGTGGAATACATGAACGAAGCTATCATCGCAGCGGGCGGTCCTGCGGATCTCGTGCTGTGCATCGATAAACCGGATGTGGACGTTTCCGGTCTCCTGATGAAGAAAGTGGACGTCATCCTGGCGACAGGCGGTCCCGACATGGTAAAAGCGGCTTATTCCTCCGGAAAACCGGCATTCGGCGTAGGCGCCGGAAATTCTCAGTCTATCATCGACAGAGGCATCGATTTCGACGAAGCGGCGGTTGACATCATCGACGGCAGAACGTTCGACCTCGGCGTGATCTGCGCGGGCAATCAGTGCATTCACGTACACGAAGACGATTACGAAGCGATGAAGGCGGCGTGTGAAAGAGCGGGCGCTTACTGGGCGGACAGCGAGGACGAAGTGAATAAGCTCAGAGACACGCTCTTTATCGGCGGTACGCTCAACAAGGCTGTCATCGGTCAGGTTCCCGCGACGATGGGAAAAATGGCGGGCGTTTCCATTCCGGAAGACAGAACGGCGGTCATCATCAGCGCGAGCGGAACGGATGATGTTCTCTGCAAAGAAAAACTGACGACAGCGATCGCGGTCATGACGTATAAGACGTTCGACGAAGCGGTCGAGAATGCGTGTACGAATCTTTACCTCGAAGGTACGGGCCACTCCGCTGTCATCTACTCCGACAATGACGATCATATTCTCGAAGCCGGAAAGAGACTCCCTGTGGGACGTATCCTCGTCAATCAGCCGGGACACGCGGCAGGCGGCGACGCGAGATTCAACGGACTGGAGGGAACGGTATCCCTCGGCTGCGGCTCCTGGGGCGGAAACAGTATTTCCGAAAACCTCACGTATCATCATCTGATGAATATCTCGAGAATCGCTTACAGACATCCGATGCCGGGATGCGATGCAACTCCGGAAGAGATTTTTGCGGACTGATAACGGATAAAAAAGGCACGGCAGTCAGCGGAGAGGACAGCGCAGACGCCTGATGCGTCTGCGGATGTCCGGATTCTGCGAAGAGCAGGGAAAAAGAAAAGAGAAAAAGAAAAGAACGGAGAGACAACGACGGAAGAGATGGAAGGAGAAAGAGATGGTACTGAAGGATTTTCACGATCTGATCAATAAAGTCAGATCTTCCGGGATCACAAAGAAGCTCGTGGCGGTATCGGCCGACGATGAACATACGCTCGAAGCCGTCATGCAGGCGACGAAGGACGGCTTCGTGGAACCGTCGTTCATCGGAGACGCTGAGGCCGTCAGGCAGACTCTCGAAAAACTGGGAGAAGACAGCGGCGCATATGAGATTTACGACGAACCGGATTTCGACAGAGCGGCCGAGCTGGGCGTCAGACTCATCAGAGAGGGAAAGGGCGACTTTCTGATGAAAGGCAAGCTGGAAACCTCTCAGATTCTGAGAGCGGCGGTGAACGAGGAGCATGGACTGGGAATGGGCGGCGTCATGTCGCATATCGCGGTCAACGATGTCCCGAATTACCACAAATTCCTGATCACGACGGACGGAGGCATGAACGTCGCGCCGAATTTCAACATGAAGCTGGGAATTCTGGTCAACGCAGTCAATACGCTGCGCGCCCTCGGATATGAAAAACCGAAGGTGGCCGTACTCGCAAACGCGGAAAAGGTGGATCCGAAGATTCCGGAATCAGTGGAAGCGGGCCGGCTGAAGGATATGTATGTCAGCGGCGAAATAAAAAACTGCATCGTGGAAGGTCCGGTGGCTCTCGATATCGCCCTGGTAAAGGAGCGCGCCGAAGTGAAACACTTCGAAAGTCCTGTGGCGGGCGATGCGGATATCATTCTTTCTCCGAATATCTTCACCAGCAACACGCTGGGCAAATCCCTGGTGGAAATGGCCGGCGCGAAGATGGCGGGACTGATCGTAGGCGCGAAGGCTCCTGTCATTCTCACATCGAGGGGATCTTCTTCGGATGAGAAATATAATTCCATCGTCCTCGCGGCTGCGGTAGCCGCCGGCAGCAGAGATATCACGAATGATCAGGTAGCCGATCTTACAGGACTGAAGTTCTGGTAGAAAAACGATATCAGGAGGAACGGAGCAATATGGAAAAAATTCTGGTGATCAATCCGGGTTCGACTTCGACGAAGATCGCTGTCTACGAGGATGCCGAAAAGCTCTTCGTCACCAGTATCGAACATTCAAACGAAGAAATCGAAAAATACGACGCAATTTATGATCAGTACGAGTTCCGCAAAAATCTCATACTCGGGGAACTGGAGAAAAACGGCGTAAAGGCGTCCGATCTGACATGTATCATGTCGAGAGGCGGACTTCTGCCGCCCGTACCCGCCGGAGCCATCCGCGTCAATCAGGACATGTGCGATCAGCTCAGACTGCACCCGGTCAATGAGCATGCATCAAATCTGGGAGCGCCGATCGCTTATTCCATCTCACAGGAGAACGGAATACCTGCATTTGTCTACGATCCCGTCACGGTGGACGAGATGATTCCGGTGGCGAAATTCACAGGCATTCCGGAGATGAGAAGGAGAAGTCTCGGACATAATCTGAATATGCGCGCCATGGCGCACCGCTATGCGGAAGAAGCAGGCAGAAGGTTCGAAGATGTGACGGTAATCACGGCTCATATGGGCGGCGGCACGACGATCGGAATTTATCAGGGCGGAAAGATCGTCGATATCGTCAACGATGAGGAAGGACCGTTTTCGCCGGAGAGAGCGGGGGGACTTCCGACGCCGCAGGTTCTCGATATGGCGTATTCCGGCGAGTATGATATCCGCGCTTTCAAGAAAAAGCTGAAAAACAGTTCCGGGCTGCAGGCTTATCTCGGCACAAAAGACGCCAGAACGGTGGAAAAGATGATCGCAGACGGCGATGAAAATGCGAAGCTCGTCTACCAGGCCATGGCATATCAGCTCTCCAAGGGAATCGGCGAGCTGGCTACCACCGTGTGCGGCAGAGTGGACGCCATCATTCTCACCGGAGGCATCGCTCATTCGAAGATGTTTACGGACTGGATCACGGAGCGCGTTTCCTTTATCGCTCCCGTCGTCATCTATGCGGGTGAAAATGAGATGGATGCTCTGGCAAACGGCGCTCTGCGCGTACTCCGCGGAGAGGAAAAAGCGATGGATTTCGTGAAGGATTTTTAGGGAGGAGCCGTTATGGAACAGAATACACATAAGACTTCCTCCTTCCGCTGGGCGGAACTGATCGTGGGAACGGTGATCCTGCTGGTTCTCGGTTCTCTCTACGCATGGTCCACCTACCGCGGAACGCTGGTGGACGAGTTCGGATGGTCGATCTCGTCCGCACAGCTCACCTTTTCGATTTCCATGATGACTTTCTGCCTGGGAAGTCTGATTTCCGGCATCATTATCGGGAAGACAGGGCCGAAGGTGCCGGCGGTCGCCAGCGCGGTTCTCATGTTTGCGGGCCTTTTCCTCTCTTCCGTGATCTCCTCGCTGACGATGCTCTATCTCGCCTACGGCGTGCTGTATGGTCTGGGAGTCGGACTGGGCTACAACGCAGTCATGGGAACCGTCGTGAAATGGTTTCCTGACAAGACGGGACTGGCAAGCGGCATTCTTCTCATGGGATTCGGCATCAGCTCTCTGATCGTCGGCAAAGTCGGAGCGGCTCTCATCACCGGCATCGGCTGGCGCGATACGTTCCTGTATTTCGGAATCGCTTTCGGAATTATCGTACTCGTACTGTCTTTCTTCATCAGAACGCCGAAGCTGTCGGATATGGCCGGCATTCAGGCGGCAGGCGACAAGAAATCGGAACCTTACGCAGAGATGGATTTCAGGGGAATGCTCGCCACGAAGAATTTCTGGCTGTTTTTCATCTGGGTCATCATGCTGAGCGCTGCCGGACTGTGCATCGTGGGAAATTCCACAACTTTTGCCGACACGATCTGCAGCGACCTGGAGACAGCAGCCACGATTGCGGGCATCATCTCTGTATGCAACGGCATCGGCCGTGTCATCTTCGGCACGATGTTTGACGCCAGAGGCTACCGCATGACGATGATCTCCGTCGTCATCCTGTTTGTCATCGCGACCGCCGTTCTTCTGGCCGCGTCCTTTACGGGAAGCTTCGCCGTACTGATTCTTTCCTATGTTCTGGCAGGACTCGCCTACGGCGGCGTTACTCCGACGAATTCCGCGTTTATCGCGAAGTTCTACGGAAAGACGAATTACGCGCTGAATTTCAGCATCATCAATCTGAATCTTCTCGTCGCTTCCTATCTGCCTCAGGTGGCTTCCATGCTGCTCGACAAAACGGGAAGCTATAACAGTACCTTTTACTATATGCTCGTCCTGGCGGCCGTCGCGCTGGTCATGGTTCTGCTGATCAGAACGCCTTCCGGCAGCACCTCCTCCCCGGCGAAGTGAGGAGGTGACAGGAAAAGCGGCGCAGGTCCGGACGGATTTCCCGTACGAAATATCCTCTGAGAAAAGCCTCTCCGGCGAGATCATTTCCGTGGCTTATCGGCTTGCCGGCCGGCTTTTGTAAGACAAGGAGATAAAATTATGGAAAACAAATCCCGTATAAAAATAGGTATTTACGGTATCGGCATTCTGATGATGGGTGTTATCGGTATTTCCGGAGCGCTCACGGCGATCGGGGCTCACTTCCCGGACGCTTCTCAGACGATGGTTCAGAATCTGATATCGATTCCATGTCTGGTGGTAATCCCCGTGACTCTGATCGTCGGAAAGCTGATGGATTCCGTATCGAAGAAGCTGCTGTCGATCATCGGTATTTTATGCTTTCTCGTCGGCGGCTTTCTGCCGGCGCTGATGTCCTCTCTGACCGTGATCCTGGTGCTGCGCGGAATCTTCGGCGTGGGCATCGGCGTCGTACAGTGCGTGTCCTCCGCGCTGGTGGCGGAAAATTTTGAAGGCCCGGAACGCGATAAGGTTCAGGGAAATCTGACATCGGCTCAGATGCTGGGTATCTGCGTCATGGTATTCGCCGGCGGATGGCTGGCGGACGTCTCCTGGAACTTCGCATTCTTCGTGCATCTTCTGGGAATCCTCTCTCTCATCCTGTGTATCATATGCATTCCGAACGTGAAGCCTCAGGCGGCGAGAGTCTCCGATTCAGCGCCTGCACAGAAGATAAAGCTCACAAAGGGATCCTGGATCTGGGCGCTGACGATGTTTGTCCTCTTCATCGGAGCACAGATCTATTCGATCGCACTTTCCTTCATCGTGGATGAAAAGGGGCTCGGAACAGCGGCTCAGTCCGGAAATGCCATGGCTTTCTTCGCCATCGGCGGCTTTCTGATGGGACTGGTATTCGGCAGACTGTCCGGAGCGACAAAAAATCTTACATTATTTGTAGGTCTCGTGGGAATCATCATCTCTTACCTGGTAATCGCATTTGCCGGATCGATGCCGATGATTTATCTGGGCGCTTTCCTGTTCGGCGTTTTCCTGTCGGTCTGCATGCCGTGTGTCATCGTGGGCACAGCGGGCGCGGTCGATGTGTATTCTTCGGCGATGGCGATCTCCATCACGATGTGCGCTCAGAATTTTGCGCAGTTCCTCTGCCCGTATATCGTCAACCCGATCTCTGCGGCGCTGAGCGACGGAACGAATGCCAATCAGATTTCCTTCCTTCTGGGAGCGGGACTCACGGCCGTTATGGCGGTAATCGCTCTCATCTGGGGCATCGCGCAGAATAAAAAGGCGGCATGATATTTACATAAGACAGGCATATTCTCACTCATTAGAATTGTATATATTGAACTTACAGAAAAAGGATTCCTCCCGCGTTTTGTCAGGCGGGAGGAATCCTTTTTTTCCGGTATCCGGCATACGATTTCAGCGTTCCGTCCGGCTGTCCGGTCCGCCGGAAATCCGGTAAGGAATTCCGTGTTTCTGTGCGAAGCGGTGAGCAACCGAACCCTCCGCCACCAGCAGGCGGATCTTGTATTCGAAGACGCCGAACAGTTCGGCCGCCGCCGGATAGCGGGCGAACAGGCCGTCTTTCGCATTGCTGAGCTTTTCCACTCCGGCGGGAACGGCAAAGTCGTTTACCGTATATCCCCAGCTGTCCTCCGTCTTCGGGCCGTGGTTGAATCCGCAGTGATACAGCGATTCGCTTCCGAGCGTCAGGAGGCTGTCCGGAAGAGTCAGCTCTTTGAGATGTGCGCAGTTTTTCAGAGCCGCGTTCTTTATATGCAGAAGTCCCTGCGGAAGATCGAGTTTTTTCAGCGAGACACAGTCGAAAAACGTCTTTTCCGCGATCACGGTGATCTGAGGCGGGAGGATAATCTGTGTCAGCGATTTGCAGCCGGAGAAGGCGGCACTGCCGATTTCTTCACACGTATCGGGAAGAACGACCTCCTGCAGTGAGATACAGTCGGAAAAAGCGTTTCTTCCGATGCTTCTGACTCCTTCGGGAACGACGATGCGGACGCAGCTGTCGTTTCTCCGGAAAGCTCCCGTTCCGACGGAGACGACAGCTTTTTCCCCGATCCGCTCCGGAATCGTGATCATCTCTTCCTCTCCGCTGTAGGATGCGATCTCAGCTTCCGTTTCCGAGAGACTGCGGATTTTAAAGCGGCCGGCAGGAGGCTCGGAGAGAGGCTTCATAGAGAAGAGCCAGTCGTAAATCTCCCGGCGGTCTCCTCTCGAAGCGGCTGCGAGAAAACGCCGGAGATATTTTTTAACCGACGGATATCTTTTGAGGCAGGCCAGCAGATAGCATTCCGGAACGTCGTCCCAGCTTTCGCCCGAGATCCAGTTTTCCATTTCCTTCGGCAGATCTCTGTTGGAGTAATGGTAGACGACGTCCGTATCTCCGGAAAAGGAAAATTCCTCCAGATTTTCCGTTCCGCTGAAGGTGTTGAAGGGGAGCTCTTTCACGCCGGCGGGGATAGTGACGGAGCGCAGCGCATGACAGCCGGTGAAGGTATAATCCGGAATCTCCGTCAGAGAGTCCGGCAGTATGATTTTTGTCAGGCGGCTGTTGCTGAAGGCGCCCTGTCCGATCCTTTCCACGCCTTCCGGAACGCGGTACTCGCCTTCTCTCAGGGCCGGAACCTTGAGGAGCGTCTTTCCCGCGTCGCCGAACAGAACGCCGTCTGACGATGACAGATGCTGATTTTCGGGGTCCACCTCAAAATGCGAGAGATGCCTGTCCGCGTAAAAGGTGGGCATCCAGACATTCGCCACATCTTTCGGAAAAGAGACGGACGTGACGGAATCATTTTTCGTGTGAAGGCGGATCGACACGGGCTGATTCGTTTCCGGAATCAGGCCGGCGGGAATGACAATATCGGGATCACTTCCCGTATAGGTCAGATCCCATTCGCCGTTAAAGGCGCGCTGAAAAATAAAAGGTGTATTCTGTTTCGTCATGATAAGTAGATTTCCTTTCCGGGATCAGAGAAGAAAAGCGGGGAAGAGAACCGTCTTTCCGGTCGCCGGGACGGGTTTCTTTTTCCGTCCTGTTTTTCTTTCCGCTTCTTTTGTTATGCCGTTATGTCAGTCCTCGTCCCAGTCGTCCTCCCAGTATCCGTCTTCATCCCGGAAGTCATCGGCGTCATCTTCGTCTGTATTTTCTTCCTCTTCGTCCTCTGCGTTCGGATTGAAATAGCAGCCGGCCGACACGACGGCGCCGCCGGAACGGATACCGAAGCTGAGCGCGCTGCCTGCAGCGACAGAGACGATATCGCTCCAGTCTTTTACATCGCACTGGCCTTTATCGGCAGCGCCGGCTGCGAGTACGGTGCCGTCCGCCTTTAATCCGAGGAGATGCCATCCGCCTGCAGCGACGGCGGTGATATCTGTCCATCCGGAGACTTCTTCCTTCAGTTCTTCCGGGATATGGCCGGTGACGAGCACCGTACCGTCGCTTCTCAGTCCCGCAAGATACATCTCGCCGGCGTCGGCCGCGACGATATCTGTCCATCCGGACACGTCGAGATCGGGATCTCCTTCCGGCAGCAGAAGAACTGTGCCGTCTTTTTTTATGCCTGCGGTGAGAGCTCCGCCTGCGGCCACAGCGATGATATCCGTCCAGTCCTGCGTGTCACACTGGCCGTACTGATTGTTGCCGGCCGCGACGACGGAGCCGTCCGCTTTCAGGCCGACCGTGTGATAAGCGCCTGCGGCCACGGCTGTGATATCTGTCCATTCGGAGACATCGTCAGTCTGATCGAAATAGCCGTAGCCGCCGAGACGAACTGTGCCGTCTTCCGCGAGCACCGCCGTGTGTTCCCAGCCTGCGGCGACAGCCGTATTGATTCCGGGCCAGGAACTGTTATCGAAGAAACCGAAATGATCGGCTGAGACGACGGAGCCGTCCGTTTTCAGGCGGATGACATGATCTCTGCCTGCGGCGATCTGTTTTACATCATGCCAGTGGACGATGTCATAAGGAAATGTGTCGCGCCACTGGAATCTCTCTTTCAGATCGTCGTGATCTTTGATCCAGGCCCAGCTGGAGGATACGCCGTAAGGCGATCTGACGGTAAAGGCTATGGAGCCTTTTTCCAGATCGATCTCCAGTTCATCATCGTTTTTTCCGACCCAGAAGCCCGGCTGGAAAAATCCTGCCTCACTTTCGCAGAATGCCAGAAATCCTTCCCATATTTCCGTATCGGGACGGAACTTTTCACGGAATCCGTTCAGCAGCTCTTCGCTGAAGACATTTTCCGAATAAGAATAGAAGAGATCGTTATAATCACCGTCATCTCCGTATTCCGCAAAATTTTCGAACGCCTCGGTCGGAGTGACGTTTTTCATGACCCAGGCCCGCATCGCCGTCTCATCCGGCTCGCTGAGAAAATCGAGAAAGAAATCGACGGCGGCATCAAAAGCAGATTTGCCGAGATCCTTCCATTCGGTGATATTTTCCGCGCAGGAGAGGACTTCGTAAAAGAGCGATTTCCCGTCGCTGGTGAAGACGCCGGTTTCATGCTCGTTGACTCCGCAGCCTTCCTCTTCATCGTCGAATTCCATGAAAATGCTGAGATCCTGTTCACACATGAGCGTGAGAAAGAGATCATACTGCTCCTGCGTCAGAGGATGAGACGTATCGTCGGGACCATTCTTGATCCAGTCTCTCGTCCAGTCATCGAAGGATTCCAGCGTTCCCGTAAAAGACCAGCGGCCGCTGCCGTAAAAATCGGCTGTCGGATTTTCCAGAGAGACCGGGCCGCACCACTGCAGGCCGTAGGCGCCGTAAAATTCCCAGCTGTCGAGCACCGGAAGAAACGCGTCGAGCGCTTCCTGCGTCCAGCCGCCCTGCAGCGTCAGTGTTCCGCTTGCACTTGAGATATTTGCCATAAAATTTCCTCCTTGAAATAAACTGCGCGAAGAAGAACAAGACGGGAAAAAGAACCGTTACGATTCTTTTAACGCTCTGATCTGAGCAGCAGAGAGCTTCAGTGATTCCACAATCTTTTCTTCATCGAAACCGGAAGCGAGAAGTGCTTTTGCAGCTTCGAGTTTGCCGGCCTCCATTCCTTCGGCATGACCTTCAGCACGGCCTTCGGCGCGCCCCTGTTCAAAACCTTTGGCTTTTCCAAGCTCGATTCCCTGCGCAATCCCGCGCTCCATGGCTTCCAGCATCACCTCGTTGTGATCCCGCAGGGCTTTTTCCCGGGCTTCATATTCCATCCGCTTCTTCTCATCCTGACTCATCACCTGAAGCCGTTCATATGCTTTTGCGATCCCCTCGTTTTTCTTCGCCATCATCTCAAAGTCCTCCTTCCGCTCCGCATTGAGGAATTTCGCCCACAGCAGCAGGTCGCTGCTGCTTTCTTTCAGTTCTTCCGGCAGCTTCGGCAGCTCGATGACGTGAAATTCCATCTTATCTGTATACAGAGTATGGCGGGTGTCCTCTCTGATATGAAAGCAGGAATAGAATTCCCCGCTGTCCGCAAACAGCCGGAAGTCGAGAATACTGATACTGATACATTTCTTCAGCAGCCGGTAGCTGTCTCCGGCAGAAATCTGAGCCGCGTACATCTTCGAAAGATAAAACAGGGAACGGTCCGCCCAGATGCTCATCGGGGCGATCTGGATTTCAATATCGATCTCCGTCCCGGCGTTCATGGAAACACGGACATCGAGAATGCCCAGTTTATCCTCGGGATGTGTCCGCTGCAGCTCCGTGTTCAGAATGACGGCAGACCGGATCTCTCCCACGGGCACGGCCAACACGGCGGCCAGAAAGCCGATCCGGATCGTCTCATCATACATCAGTTCCTTAAAAGCGAAATCCACTTTCGGTTTCATAATATAATCCGGATTCTTTTCTGAAATATTTTCTGACATGCAGTCTCCTTTCGCTTTTCTTTTTCCTTTAAACGTACAAGGAAATAAATGGTAATAACATATGGAATATATTACCATTGCATAAAGAAGAATACAAGAGACGATATCAGAAATTCAGGAAATTTCCTAAGTCAATTATAACCGGTCAGATGGTGTTTTACAACATACCGGTTCCGTGCGGGCCGTGTTAAGTTCCTGTGGAATTTTGACTGTGTCAGGTTCCTGTGGAACTTTTTCCTGACAAACTCCGCATCTATTTTACATTAACCTTGTTTCAATATATGTAAAACAATAATATAATATATTTTCGAGAATAAGCATTTTCAGCGGAAATATTGGAATGACAGTCCAATGACAGGGAAAGTATACCTGCGGTATAATGGGAGGACAGATCTTTTTCACCGGGGCCTGCGGGATTTTTTAAATAAACTTTAATATTTGTATCCTTGAGCCTGCTGTATGATGGAAGTTAAACGCCGGCGAAGAGGCGGTGTGCATTTGACGCGTCTTGTGCCGGCGGAGTGCAGGAGGTATGGATTATGGAGCAGTTTGCGTATATCAGAGTCTCGACCAAAGAACAGAACATCGACAGGCAGCTGGCGGCGATCGAGCCGTATCAGGTTCCGGCCGAAAATGTCTACTGCGATTATCAGTCGGGAAAGGATTTTGAGCGTCCGGCATACCAGGCGCTGATGAAGCGGCTGAGCGAAGGCGATCTTCTGATCATCAAGAGTATCGACAGACTGGGAAGAAATTACAACGATATTCTGATGCAGTGGCAGTGTATTACCAAGGAGATCCGGGCGGATATCCTGGTGCTGGATATGGAGCTTCTGGACACCAGGGAGCGGGACGGCAATCTGACGGGAACGCTGATCGCGGATCTGGTGCTTCAGATCTTCGCTTATGTGGCACAGACGGAGCGGGAGTTTATCCGGCAGCGTCAGGCGGAAGGCATCGCCGCCGCGAAAGCGAGGGGTACGAGATTCGGCCGGACACCGATCGCGATGCCGGAGGAGTTTGACAGACTGTATGCCGAGTGGACAGCCGGGCGCATTTCGACGCGCAGCGCTGCCAGAAAACTGGGCGTCAGCCATTCTACGTTTTATCGACGGTGCAGAGCAAAGATGGAAAAAGATCAAAAAAGTGTTTCAGATGGCACACTTGAGGATACGGAATAAACACATGAGATAATCAGAAGGGATCCGATTATTTCATGTGTTTTTTCTGTTTTCAGAGAGCGTTTCCTGTCTTTTTTACAGTATTTCTCAGTTCATTGTCGTACATCTTTTCGCAGATGTCAATGTTTTTTCTGTTTTCTCTTTATTTATGGATCTTTTTTATTTTACCACAGTTGTTGCATGAAGTGTAGATTGTGAAACGGTTCAGAAGTGAAAAATATATATGATAAAAATGAGGATCTGAAGGAAAGAAAAACATACATAAATATAATTACGTTATAAGAATCAAGGCGAGACAGAAAAAGGAAAAAATGAGGGGAGGTCATGGAAAAGATGAAAGGAAAGAAAAGATGGCTCTGTATGATCCTGTGCCTGGTGATGTGTCTGCCATACGTACCGTTATCAGCCGCGTCTGCTGAAGAGGCGGCGCTGAACATGGATGTACGGCAGGACGGTCAGGGTGTGATTATCACAGTAAATCTGGAATCAGCAAAATCGGTCGCAGCGGTTCAGTTTACGCTGAAATATGATGAAAATCTGTTCGAGCTGGAAAATGCAAAACTGCAGAATGAGTATAACAGTATGATGAATGCAATCAATACACAGGAAGCGGGAGAAGTTATTTTGGCAGCGGCGAGCGCGTTCGGAATTAACGCGGAAGGTGCTGTGATGGAAGTTGCGTTATCGCTGAAGGACGGACAGAGTGCTCAGAATACATCGTTTTTGATCGAAGATGCGATCGTGGGCGACGAGTCGGGAAATGTTCTTATGGAAAATGGCAGCGCTTATGCGCAGGTGAATCTTTCTCCTTCCGGAAATGAAGAAGAGAATCGTCCCGGAGAACTGCCTGACAGTGGTGTTTCCGGCGATGATAATAATGAAGAAGAAAGTACAGATCCGTTGGCGGAGGCTTTCCGCGATGTGGAAGGACACTGGGCTTATGATTTTATCATTGATGCCTATGAAAAAGGGCTTATGGAAGGCTACGGAGATCATGTCTTCGGACCGGATGACAGCATAACTCGCGCGCAGATGGCAGTCGCCCTCTGGAACAGCGCGGGAAATCCGAAACCTTCCGGAAGTTCTCCGTTTACCGATCTGGAAAAAGACTGGTATCGTGACGCTGTCGTGTGGGCTTCTGAGCAGGGCCTTGTAAAAGGAACCGGAAACGGCCTTTATAATCCCGACGGCACTCTGACGAGAGAACATCTGGCTCAGATTCTCTTCAATCAGGCAGGCGGCGCGCAGGGGGTGGAAGTCATGCTGACAGCGATATACGATGGCCAGTACAAAGACAGTGATCAGGTCAGTGCATGGGCAAAACCGGCGCTTTACTGGTCTGTCTACCAGGGAATTCTGTGCGGAACGGATTCTCTGACTCTGAATGATATCCTCAGTCCGAAAAGCCCGGCGAGCCGTGCTCAGATCGCGGTAATGCTCGTGCGGAGCGATGCGGAGTGAAGATGATAAATTCTATTTAAGAAGGGAGGAGAGAACGAGTGAAAAGAATTCTGAAGGTATTTCTCTGTGTGATGGTACTGACCGGCATGATGACGATATCGGCATTTGCCGCAGATGCATCGGTAGGAAATGTTCCTGCAGGTGTAACGATTACGCCATATACGGACGACGGTGTGCAGATAGAAGCGTCAGAGGACGGAACTTATGCGGATCAGGCCTATTACAGTCTGACCTGTTCATCCGGTCTCATCAGCGCGGGCGGTCAGTATGTCGTTCTGATGGCGGAAGCCGATCTGTCCGGCAGTACACCTGTCTACACGATCACGGAGGATTCGCTGATCTATATCAATCAGACCGAAAGTCAGGAGGGCAGCGTCAGCTTTGATAAAGTCTATCCGAGCAGGCTGACAGACTCCGTAATTCTTCTGTCAGGCGAGGCTTTCAGCACAAATCCGATGCTTGCGGGAACCGTAAGAGTTTCAGAGGATGGACTGCTGGGAGATGTAAATAATGATGAAAGAGTTACGTCAGCAGATGCGCAGCAGGTATTAAGATATAGTGCAAATCTGATAGAGTTCGATTCAACACAGATACAACGGGCGGATGTAAGCGATGATGGTCGAGTAACTTCTAATGATGCACAGTGGATTTTACGTTACGCTGCAAATCTGATAGATCAGTTCCCGGCAGATAACTGAGTCTGAAAAAGGAGGGACAGAAAAGTATCATGAGATC
>CALXIZ010000099.1 GCA_944388495.1 uncultured Clostridia bacterium
GAGTCCTTCGTCGGAAAAAGGGGAAGGGACGTGAAGAAGAAAGTGAAGGCCTGCATCTTCTCCTGTGATCTTCATGCCGGAGGCGAGAGGGTCGCGGCGGATACATCTCAGGATCGTATCGCGCTGATTCCTGTAATATTTGCGCATTCTGTTGATATGTTTTTCGAAGTATCCCTCCTTCAGGAAGCGGGCCAGCGTGTACTGCTCAAAGTTCGATACCGTACAGGAGTAAAATCCGAGCTCGGAACGGAATTTTTTCATGAGATGCGGCGGCAGTATCATATAGCTGATACGCACGGTGGAAGCGAGGCTTTTCGTGAAAGTATTGATATAGATGACCTTTTCGATGGGGTCGATGCTCTGCATGGAAGGGATCGGCCTGCCGCTGAGCCGGAATTCACTGTCGTAGTCGTCTTCTATGATATATCGTCTTCCGGATTCCGAGGCCCAGGACAGCAGCTCATATCTCCTGCGGACGGGGGTGACGATTCCCGTGGGAAAGTGATGAGAGGGAGAAAGATGCAGAATATCGGCGTCGCTCGAGGCCAGAGAGCCGACGGATACACCGTGACGGTCCATGGGAATATAGCGGCAGACAGCGCCGTTTTTCCTGTATATTTTCGGAATTTTCGGATATCCCGGCGTTTCCAGCGCATAGATTCTGTCGCGTCCGAGGAGCTGAATCAGAAGGCTGTAGAGGTATTCCGTTCCGGCGCCGACGATAATCTGATCCGGATGGACACGGATTCCGCGGAACTGATAGAGATATCCGCAGATCGCCTCTCTCAGCTCGGCGATTCCTCCCGGCGGAGAATTGATCATGAGTTCGTTTTTTCGGTCGTGGATGATCTCGCGCAGAAGACGTGCCCAGGTGGAAAGAGGGAAGCGGTCGGGATTCGTGCGTCCGGCCGTAAAATCGGCGAAGCAGGCAGCCGTGCCGTCCGTGCCGTCCGGCTCTGACGCATCCGGCTTTTCCGGACAAAAGTCACCGGCGGGAGAATCCGCCGGCAATGCAGCCATTCCGTATCCGGTGTTTTGTGTAAGATCTGCCGCATAGTAGCCTTTTCTCGGAATCGAGCAGATGTAGCCCTCATCCAGGAGCAGATTGTAGGCATGCTCTACGGTGATGGTGCTGATGCTGAGATTTTTGGCGAGGCTGCGTTTGGAAGGCAGACGATCGCCGGGAGAGATATTTCCTCCGAGAATATCCTGTCTGATGTACCGGTAAAGCTCTTCATAGAGCGGAGCGGAAGCGTCTCTGCCGAGAGAATATGTGAGCATCGGATAACCCCCTTTCCCGTTTCTGTGATATGATTTACGGCATGAAAAAATCTGTATTAAAGAAATATTATCACAGGACGGCATACGGGAAAAGAGAAAAAAGAGCTTCTGCTTCGGTGAATGTCAGCCGTTTCGGCTTTTCGGAAGTATTCAGAAATTATAGTCTATGAGAATATTTTTTCCTTTTACGGTGATGCGGTTGATGATTTTCTGCAGAAAGGAGCGCTGCTCCGAAACGGTCATATAATCCCAGAGATCGCTGACTTCGCTGATTTCCTGCCGCATGCGGTTTCTCTGTTCGCTGAGGAGACCGCGTTCGGATTCCTCGCGGATCAGTTCACGGACATCGCTGAGAGCGCTGCTGTTTTCACGGATCGTTTCGAGCAGAATCGCATCGTCTGATTCGGCATAGAGATCATACAGCCTTTTCAGCTTGGAGACGAGACGGCTCTCTCTTTTTCTGAGATCACCGAGAACCGTGCCGGAGCTGTTCTTCTCCTCGTCAGGGAGACTTTCCTTCAGAGGGATCGCACGGACGTCGCGCAGAACGTATGCTTCGACATCCTCTGCCCACAGAGGCTCGAAAGGACAGTTTTCGTCCTTTACCAGATACGGTTTTGAACGGTCGCGGGAGTAGCAGACGAGCTTGCAGGCTCCGGATCTGTTCCATTTCTGGTAACGCAGCTTTGCCCCGCAGAATCCGCAGAACAGCATGCCGGTCAGAAGATGCGTGCCGCCGCGGCGTCCCTGAAGGGAGCGGCGGCGGAATTCCTTCATGGCTTTTTCATAGAGTTCGGGTTCCACTATCGGTTCGTGAAGTCCGGGATATTCCTCGCCGTTATAGACGATGACGCCGGTATTCGATTTCCGCAGCAGAATCTGCTGCGCGTGTTTTTCATATTTCAGGCCCAGTACGCGTGCGATATACGGCAGAGAACAGCCCTCTACATACAGTTCATAGACACGGCGCACGGTGGGAGCGTCGCCGTTGGGAACGAGAATACCTTTTTCGCTGTCATAGTCGTATCCGAAAGGAACACGTCCGCCGCCGGGCCACAGCCCGGAACTCACGCGCTCCTTCATACCCATCCGCGTCCGCAGAAAGATATTTTCTCTCTCCAGCTGAGCAAATGCGGAGAGGATACCGATCATAGCCTTGCCGTACGGGCTTCCGGTGTCGAGTCTTTCGTTTACAGAGACGAAATCGATTCCGTTGGGCAGAAAGACATCTTCAATCAGATACAGTGTGTCCTTCTGGCTTCTGCTCAGCCGGTCGAGTTTGTAGACGATGACGGTGGAAATCATACCGGCGGAGGCGTCGTCGATGAGATTTTTCAGCGCCGGGCGGTCTATATTGCTGCCGCTGGCTCCGGCATCGATATAGGTGCGGATCAGCGATTCGTCATATTCCTTCGCAGTACATTCCGCCCTCAGAATTTTTTCCTGCGCTTCGATGCTGTATCCTTCTTCCGCCTGAGCCTCTGTGGATACTCTGATGTAGAGCGCCGTAAAGCGCCGTTTCGCTTTTTGTTCCTCTTTTTTCATAGCGGATTTCTCCTGTCTCAGATATGCTTTCTGTTTCGGGAAAAATTTTTTCCCGGAGCGGAAGGCGGTATAAGGGTCAGTGGATGATCTGGCTGTCTCCCGGAGTGCCGGAAAATCCGGCGCGGCGGCGGGCAGCCAGAAGAATGCGGAGAACGTCGCTGTCTTCTACGGAACATGTTCTGAGAAAATCGTTTGCCGATACCGGAATACCGTTGATCGTTCTGGAGACGGTGAAACCGTCTGAAAAATGTTCACGGGTGCTTTCTGTCACTGTTCTGACGTCTGCACTGTTTTTC
>CALXIZ010000100.1 GCA_944388495.1 uncultured Clostridia bacterium
ACCTGCTCATTTTCGAAGCCGTAGAAGCATGTGCAGCAGAAGGCGGGGTGTTATAAATGGCGATGAATAAAATGTATGAAGTTTCCAATAGATATCATGACTATAAGGACTATACGAGAGAATATACTGAAGTCGGCAGATCCATGCCGCGTCTCGACGGTCCTATGAAGGTTACTGGTAAGTTACAGTACACAGATGACCTGACTTTACCAAGAATGGTATATGCGAAGATCCTGAGATCTCCACATGCTCATGCCATCATCAAGAACATCGACTTCAGCAAGGCACTCGAGCTGGACGGCGTTCTCGACGTTCTTCAGGGCAGCGACTTCCCTATCGATTACGGTATCGTTGCACACTCTGCAAACGAGCAGGTTCTCGCAAGAGACAAGGTTCGTATGTGGGGTGAAGCAGTAGCAGCTGTCTGCGCAACAACAGAAGAAATCGCAGAAAAGGCTCTGGAACTCATCGACGTAGAATATGAGCTCCTCCCTGTTATCGTAGACGGCAGAGATGCTGAGAGAATGGCAAATGAAGAAGGCGTTCTCATTCACGAAGATAAGCCGGGCAACATCGCTCACCAGGGTAAGCAGCAGTATGGTGATGTAGACGCGATCCTGGCAGAATCCGATCTCGTTATCGAGCAGGAATTCTATTCTTCCCAGTATCATCAGTCCTTCATCGAACCTCAGTCTGCACTGGCTGACTACGATGTACACAAGAATAAGCTCCACCTGTATGCAACTTGCCAGGTACCTCACTATACTCACCAGCAGCTGGCTAAGGTTCTGCAGATGCCTATGAAGGACATCAGAATCACAGTTCCTCTCCTCGGCGGTGGTTTCGGCGGTAAGGGTGTTGCTACTACAGCTGACTTCATCACTTCCAAGTTCTCCTCCAGAATCGGTCGTCCGGTTAAGTGCACATATGAGAGATCTGAAGTATTCGCTGAGCACCAGGGTCGTCACCCGTGCTACATGAAGTTTAAGATGGGCTTCGATAAGGAAGGTCATATCACTGCAGTTGACTTTGAAAACCTCATGGTCGGCGGTGCATATATGTCCTGGGGTGTCGTAGTATTATTCTACACAGCTTCCATGACTCACCTCCCTTATGTTACACCTGCAGCTAAGTTCTCCGGTAAGAGAGTTTACACGAACACAGGTACTTGCGGTGCTCACAGAGGTCTCGGTGGTGCACAGCCAAGATTCGCAATGGAAATCCTCATGGATATGGCAGCAGAAAAGCTGGGCATGACTCCGCTCCAGATCAGACTGCTCAACGCTGTTGAATCCGGTCACACTTGCCGTTCCATGATGTATGTTCCTCATACGGAATACAAGAAGACTCTGCAGACTGCAGCAGACAACTGCGACTTCGAAAACAAGTATGGCAAGCTTCCGTTTGGTAAGGGTATCGGTATCTCCGGCGGTTACTACATCTCCGGTACTTCCTACACTCTGTACCTCTCCTACAAGCCTCATACTGTAGCTAACGTTAAGATCGAAGGCGAAAACAACGTAGTATTATACTGCGGTGCTACTGATATCGGTCAGGGTGCTGATACGGTTATGGCTCAGATGGCAGCAGAAACTCTCGGCGTAAGATCCGAAGACGTTAAGGTTGTATCCAGAGATACTGAGCTCGCAACATTCGACCTCGGTACGTTCGCTTCCCGTGTAACTTATGCTACGGGCTGGGCGATCAGAAGAGCGTGCGAAGCTGCTAACCAGCTCCTCTTCCCTGTAGCAGCAGCTATCATGGGCTGCCGTGGTCAGGAAGTAGGCGTTAAGGATTATCAGTTCTACTCCATCTATGAAAAGAAGAGAAAGAACGTAGACTGGAACGAAGTAGTAGATCAGTACATCTCCGCAAACGGTCCGCTGATCACTTCCGGACAGTTCACACCTCCTAGAAGAAAGGGTATCCAGCAGGGTGGTAACATCGGTCACTCCCCTACATTCGGATTCACGACTCAGATCGCAGAAGTCGAAGTCGATCTCTACACGGGTCTCGTACACGTTGTCAAGATCACAGAGGCAGGCGACCTCGGTCAGCCGATCAACCCTATGTCCTGCGAAGGTCAGGTACACGGTTCCATTCAGATGGGTCTCGGTAACGCACTCCTCGAAGAAATGCGTTATGCAGATGACGGCCGTCTCCTGAACCCATCCTTCCACGACTACAAGCTCTGCGGAACGATGGATATGCCTGAAGTAGAAGCTACAATCGTAGAGTCCTACGATCCTTCCGCTCCTTACGGCGGTAAGGAATCCGGCGAAGGTCCTATTCAGCCTACGCCTCCTGCAATCTTCAACGCTGTATACGATGCAATCGGTTTCCGTTGCACAGAGCAGCCTCTGACGCAGGAAAAGGTTCTCAACTACCTGAAGTCTATCGGTAAGAACCTCTAATATATCCATATTAGACATTTCGGCGCGGCAGATTTTTCTGCCGCGCTTTTTCCTGTGGGCAAAACCGCATGCCTGTGTGCTGAATGTTTTTCTCTGTTTTTCCTTTTGATTTTTTTCTTCCTCTATAAAACTTTTTATATACAAATTATATGGCAGAATCGTATATTCAGATATAGTAATTATGTCGAATTCCTGCTTGACCGAAAATATTTCTGGAAATGTTAAAAATATATCAAAGAATTTTTCTGACTTCATAAAAATGTCATAAATATTGTTGACTTTGGATTATACTTGGGTATAAAATAAACAAGGTTCGTGTAAAATTATGTTCGATTGGAGGACAGATAATAAAATGAGTAATCCATATAAAACGCGTGAGGGCGGAGCAACGGTGACGGTGTTCGTTCCATATGACTGTCAGAATAATTGTCCTTTCTGTGTAAATAAAGAAGAATATGAAAATATGGAGGGGTTCAGTCTTGAAAAGATCTGTGACAGCATCAAAACGATGGACGAGATAACGCCATATTGCGATTTTGTCTTTACGGGAGGAGAACCGTTTTCCAATCTGGATTCACTTCAGGTTCTGCTCGATCAGGTCCCGAAGACACATAAAGTCTACATAAATACGACATTTCCGGTATTCGCCGACCGTACGGGAGACGATATGATCGAATTTGTCGAAAAGAATAAAGATAAAATCACCTGCATCAATATTTCAAGGCATCTGCTGCCGTATGTGGAGGAGTCTTCGGATGAGCTGCTGGCCAGAATTCCGACGAAGACGCGTGTGAACTGCGTACTTTACCGTGATTATCCGAGAGATCAGCTCGTACAGTACATGAGACGCTTCAAAAAATACAACATTCCGATTCAGTTCCGTTTCGATTATACGGATACGACGCCGGAAAATCTTTATGACGAAGAGCATGATATGATTCTGAAGGATCTGAAGGAATTCTGCCGCTATACAGGGCTGGACGGCTGCAGAATGCGCTGCGGATATCATTTCGACTTCGAAGGACTGGAGCTGACGTATCATAAGACGCTGCCGTACAGTACGATTGTCGAAAACGACGGCGAGCAGACCTATGATATTCTGTATGATATTCTTATCAAGCAGAATGGAGATATCCACGGCGACTGGGACGGAAAGATCCTCGATGTGGAAAAGTACAGACATGTGACGTTTGAGCCGTACGATCTCAGATGGCTGGAGACCTGCTGACGTGCAGAAAAACTTTCTTATTTGAAAAAGAATATCCCCTGTTGCAGATATCCGGGAAAAAGCGGACGAAGTTTTTTCACGGTATGTCTCTGACAGGGGATATTTTACTGTGCAGTCCTGCGAACCCGGCTTGCGGGTTCAGAGCCTGATTACCGATGCGGAACGTCGATGTAAAAACTTGTTCTTGCTATATTGTTGAAAATGAATTAAAATAGCACAGGGAGATAAAAGGGGCGGATCCGATTGCAGATCCGTTTTTTTATCGCGCACAGAAAAACGTATCGATATTTGACTTTTCCGTCCTGACGGCAGCGGCTGAAAATCCGCCGATGCCGGAAAAGCGGAAGAACCGGTATTTTCCGGTTTTCCGGGACGGAAAGATACCGGCAGGCGAGGGACGATGCCGGCATCACATTCTGTAAAAGGAATGTTGTAATGGAGGCAATGTATTTTGAAAAAGGAAATCATCAAGACGGAAGATGCAGTAGGAAAAGTACTGGCTCACGATATCACCAGAATTGTGAAGGGCGAGTTCAAGGGATCTCTGTTTAAAAAAGGACATGTGATCCGTCCGGAGGACGTGGATCGTCTGCTGGATGTAGGCAAGAGCAATATCTATGTGCTTGAGCTCGGAGATTCGGAGATTCACGAGGACGAAGCCGGCATCAGACTGGGAGAAGCTCTGAAGGGCGGCGGTATCTATACGAATCCGCCGAAAGAAAGCCGCGTCAATCTCTTCGCGGAGCACGACGGTGTTCTGAAAATCAATGAAGATGCACTTCAGGAGGTAAATGATCAGCCTCTGGTCATCTGTGCCACGCTGCCGAATAACACACCGGTCAAAAAAGATCAGATGGTAGCCGGAACGAAGGTTATTCCTCTCGTTGTGGAAGAAAAGGATATTGTGGCGGCGGAAGAGGCATGCCGCAGAGCAGGCAGTGTTATCGAAGTAAAACCTTATCATAAAAAGAAAGTCGGCTGTGTCATCACGGGCAGTGAAGTTTACTATAACAGAATTCCCGACGGGTTTGCGCCTGTTATTACAGAGAAAGTGGAGCAGTACGGATCGGAGATTCTTGAGATCACGTATGCGCCGGATGATCTCGACATGATCACGGAAAAGATACTCGATCTGAAAGCAAAGGGAGCGGATCTCATCTTTACGACGGGAGGCATGTCTGTGGATCCGGATGATCTGACGCCTTCAGCGATCAGAAAGTCCGGTGCTGATATCGTCATCTACGGGGCATCGGCTTTGCCGGGAGCGATGTTTATGATGGCTTATCTGGGAGAAATACCGATTCTGGGCGTACCGGCATGCGGCATGTTCTTCCGGACCACGGTGGTGGATCTTCTCCTGCCGCGTATTTTTGCCGATGAGAAGATCGTAAAACGCGACATCACCAGCCTGGGAGCAGGCGGTCTCTGCATGCAGTGTGAGACATGTGTATGGCCGAAGTGTACGTTCGGAAAATAGAGGCGGAGCAGAGAGGCGCGCAGCGCCTGCGGCTGCCGCATGGCGGAAAGTTACGGGCAGGAGTCCGATAAAATACCGCTCTGAAGGGTATAAATAATTAGGAGTGTATTTTCCGGTGAAAGCCGGCACTGTTTGATCAAAATAGACGAAGGAGACAGAAAATATGGCAGAAGAGTATACGAGGGAGTGGAAATACAGAGCATGGCATCCTGTAGAGAAAAAAATGTATTCTCCGGAGGATCTGGAGGAACCGGATACAGAGGAAAATGCGCCGAAGACACTCTTCGGACAGCTGATAGACGGAAAGCTCAGAATCACCGATATCAAGACGGATCCGGTGACGGAACTGGTACCGATGCAGAGCACAAACTGGTTTGATAACGAGCAGTATGAGGTCTATGAAGGCGATATTCTCGAAATCGATCAGTCTATCTATCAGGTGATCTGGGATGAGGATACGGCGGGATATCTCCTGCTCGGAGAAGAAAATGATGTCTTTCCGGGAGGCGCTTATCTCGGTGATGCGATGAAGATCGTGGGCAACGTTTTTGAAAACGGCGACGCCGATCCGGATGAACGCAGACGTACGATTAAATTCAGAGCGTGGGATCCGGATGCCAAGGTTATGTATATGCCGGAAGATATCAAGGATCCGCAGGAGGATATGATGATCTCTCTGTATGCTTATCTGTCGTTCGGAGCGCTGTATATCTATGATCTGAAGAATGATCCTCCGATGGAGCTCATTCCGATGCAGTCCACAGGATGGAAGGACTCCGCACAGAATGAGATTTATGAGGGAGATATTCTGGCGATCGGCGAATATGAGGAGATCGCTCAGGTCATCTGGAGTGACGAAGTAGGTCAGTTCATGCTGATGGCTAACGATGGAACGCTTTCACCGGGAGATTCTTCCATCATATCTCAGACGGAAAGAAAGGGAAACATCTACCAGGATCCGGCTCTGGTGCCGCAGTTTTAAAACGGAGGAATCGAAAAATGGATAATATGGGGAATATAGAGGAAAATTACAAGAAGCTGGACATCAATCGTGAAGAGACTGTAAAGCAGTTTGACGGCATGTATGTGGATTTTTATCTGGAAGACGACATGTTTGAAGTCGAGGGACAGTTCTTTACTATCGACGGTCAGCTGTATATCGAGGTTCACGATGCGGTGATGCACATTCTCGAAATGGCGGGAAAAGAGCTGAAGGTCGGACAGATCGGAGATGTCTTTACCGCTACGAGACCGGACGGAAAGCGTTTCTACATGGAGATAAACAGAGTATATTATCTCATGGAAAATCCGAAACCGGAAGATTTCAAGGAAAAATATGAGAAATACGGAATCAGCGAGTTTTTCCTCAAGCTTACAGATGTCATGGTGAGATATCAGGAAGAAGAGAAAAAATGGCAGATTACGAAAAACAAGATCAATATGTACTATGTGGGTGATACCATCGAGTACGATACGATCGAAGAGCTCTGCAGCGAAAATGCGGATGTCATGGAGGGAACGTGGCAGGCCGTCATTTATGAAGCATATGAGGAAGAATCTGACTTTACAGAGTGGTGTTGAGCGGAGGTGCATGTATGGGCAAAATCGTAATCGAAAGCGGTACGATAGACTTTGAACCTGTCGGAATCAAAAAAGGCTGCGGAAAGTGTCCGTCAGGCTGCAGAACGGTATGTCAGCGTAAGAACGTCGTCAAATTTGACCTGGTAGGCGGTGATATGGATGACTTTGAAGTCGTGCCGATTGTTCACGATTACGGCTCGTTCCGAAACCCGAGGCCAGAGAAGGAAGAAAAATAAAAAGAGAGAAAAATGGAATTTGACGGAAAAAAAGCGGATATCACATTTACGATCAAAGCGGTGGAGAGTATTCCCTGTGAACTGAGAGGACAGATGCTTGCCTTTGACGGAGAAGGGAATCTGGTTTCCGAGCCTCTCCGGACTCCGTGGCCGATGCCCTGGGTGACAGAGGAACTCGCGAAACTGGCCTGCGGTGAGACGGAAAGACCGCAGGAAGATCGTTTCCGGGTTTATAACCCGGAAGAACCGGATCAGTATGTATATGTATCCGTAAACGAGGAAAAAGACGCGGAGCAGGCGTAAAGTCCGGAAAAAATAGAAAATACTTTTTCCGGATCTGCTGCCGGCAGAACAGAAAAAATCTGATATCGCAGAGAGAAAGCGCGCGGGAGGTGTGATGCAGGAAATTCCCACCCGCGCGTTTTTTGACGGTACGGAAAAGATCCGGCCGGATTTCAGACACAGTGCGGAAGGAAAAATTATGCTGAAACTCATTGTTACATTAAAACAGGCGCCGAGGTCGAATATGGTCAGTATGCAGGAGGGAAGCAACATCGTTATCCGTGAGCCGGAGGAGGCGATGCTGACATTTGACGACTGTAATGCGCTGGAGCTGGCGCTTTCCATGAAGGATGAGATGGGCGATGATATTCATATCACGACACTCAGTTTCGGAAATGATAAGACAGAAGAGATTCTCAGAGAGTCACTTGCCTTAGGCGTTGACCGTGCTGTTCTTGTAAACGATGAGAGGATGAGAGGATCGGATACGCTCGCTACATCATATGCTCTCGCGGCAGCGGTGAGAAAGATCGGCGATTTTGACGCCGTTCTGACAGGACATGCCAGCATGGACGGAAGAACCGGTTTTGTCGGACCGATGCTGGCGGAACAGCTGGGGACGGCTTATCTTACAAATGTATGTGCCTTTGAGAAAAGAGACGGAAAGCTGACGGTAAAGCGCGATCTCGGTCAGGTGATGGAGACGGTCGATTGTCCGGTTCCTGCCGTGCTGAGTAATCTGAAGAAGAAATACAGTCTCAGGGTGATGTCCATTGCGGGAATCCGCAAGGCGATGCATATGAAGATTGACCGCTGGAATCTGGACGATCTGGATGCAGACTGTTCCAGGATCGGGCTGCAGGCCTGCGGCGTACGTGTCGGCCGGATCCGGCCGTCAAAGAAAAAGCGGCTTCAGATACAGATGTTTTTCGACCAGTATCAGGACGGAGACTTCGATGATATTCTGAGAGAAATTCAGAGAATAAAATAAAAAATCGGATGGACAAAAAATTTCTGCGGAAAACGGAATGCTGCCGGCGGAAACGTCCGTTGAAAATATGCGGAATCGGAAAAAATCAATAAGTACGCCGAAAAGAGGGCAAAAGCTGAAAAACAGGATGTTTTTCAGGCTTTTTGCCCTCTTTTTATTCCTGTGACGGCCGGAAGGCGAAATTTAGATGGAAAAACAGAATATTGTCGAAAATAATATCTTTCTTTTCTATTATTATTGACGAAATATACAGTGAAATATATAATTATTCCCGGAATTTGCTGTAATCGCAACAAAAAAAATTTTATGTTTGGGCAAATGCATAAAAGATGAGTGGGATGACTGGAATTTTTCACGGAGATATCGTATTGCACAATAAAATGTTTAGATATTATATTGAAACATAATATATCCAAACAAATAATTGACAAACACTACGAAGAGGCATATAATCAAGAGAAGAAATGTGATATGCGAGCAAATGATGCGCGACGCGTTATCTGCGGAGCATACTTCGGCGTACTATGTGAAGAAAGAACACAGGAGGTACTGTAATGGGTTTCGTCGATGAAAAAAGAAAAGTCATTATCACACTGGAAGAAGGAATCTGGGAATTCAAAGCGCTGGACGGAAGCGTCATCAGTCAGCCGGAAGGTGCGGATGAAAAGCTGACAGCAGCGCTGTCTGAGACGGCAAAGCAGCAGGAGCTCGTCTCAGGTACAGATACGGCAAAGATTACGGTAGACGGAAAGGACTATGACATTGAGATCGAAAGACTTCTCGATCTGAAAGTAGGCGATGTCCTGACAGAGACGGCAAAGCTGTATCCGGATCAGGAGGCGCTCATTTCCTTCGACGGGACGAGAAGGATCGATTACCGGACATTTGATGAGAATTCAAAGGCTTTTGCGAAATATCTCCTCAGTATCGGTATCAAAAAAGGTGATTATATCGGTTTATGGATGGCAAATGGCATCGAGTCTCTGACAGCTGCCTATGCGATCAGTAAAATCGGTGCGGTCATGATCGCATTTACTCCGTATGAAAAGCAGGACAGAATGGAAGAACTCGTAAGACGTTCCCAGGTTTCCACGTTCATTCTCTACCGCGGTGCAAAAGTACACGAAAATATCGAAATGCTCGCAGATGATATGTATCCGGAAATCAAGACACAGAAATACGGTGAACTTTCCATAGAGAAAGCTCCTCTGCTGAAGCGTGTCATTCTGGTAGACGCTACAGATGAATTCGCATATCCGGGAGTCTATGACTTCAATAAAGCGATGGAAGAAGGCAGAGCGATGGATGATGCTGCTTTTGAAGCGGCACAGGCGGCAGTAAGCGTCAAGGATCTGGCCTATGTCATCTATACGTCGGGAAGCACAGGTTTTCCGAAGGGCGTCATGCTTTCCCACCTCAATATCGTGGAGAACTCCTACACGATGGCGAATATGATGGATCTGACTCATGAAGATAAGATGTGTATGCAGATACAGCTGTTCCATACGTTCGGCTCCGTGGCATCCTGCCTGCCGGCGATACATAAGGGCATGCCTATCGTTCTCACCAGCAGATTCAAGCCGGGCGAATCCCTCAAGATGATAGAGAGAGAAAGATGTACGGCGGTATGCGGTGTGCCGACGATGTTTATCGGTTTCATCGAAGAAATGAAAAAAGATCCGGACAAGTATGAAGTTTCCTGCATGAGCAAGGGTATTACCGCCGGTGCACCTGTTCCGGAAAAGATGGTTCGTGAGATCGAAGATATCATGCACATGAAAAATATCATCGTCTGCTACGGACTGACAGAGACGTCGCCGTGCGTATCCGGGACGAAGACGACGGATTCTGTCGAACTGAAGGGCAATACAGTCGGCGCTATCGTTCCAGGCGTTCAGATCAAGTTTATCGATCCGGATACACTGGAAGACATGGGACCGAAGGGACCGGGAGAAATCTGCGTCAAGGGCTACAGCCTGATGATGGGATATCTGGGAGATCCGGAGAAGACGGCTTCCACCTTTACACCGGACGGATGGCTGAGAACAGGAGATATGGGAAGCCTTCTCGATAACGGATATCTTAAGATCGGCGACAGACTGAAGGATATCATCATCCGCAGCGGTGAAAATATCAGCCCGGGTGAAGTGGAAAAGGTTCTGATGTCGCATCCTGATGTCGCGGAAGCTTATGTCATCGGCGTCAAGGATTACAAATATGGCGAAATCGTAGGAACGTTCTGTAAACTCGTTCCGGGTTCGGATCTGAAACCGGAGGAGCTGCGCGCATTCTGCGTGGGAAAAACACCTACGCTGTCGATTCCTTCCTATTACTGGTTTGTGGATGAATTTCCTCTCCTCAATAACGGAAAGGTATCAAAGCCGGAACTGCGCAAGATTGCAGAAGCTACAAAAGAGCAGACTCCGAAAATCGAAGCTCCGAAAAAGAAATAGGAGCACAGTAGTTAACGTATCGTTAAGAGAGGATGTGTTCTATGTTTGATATTAACGAAGAAATGACATATCTGGTTTATGTCATGCAGAAAAGAATGCGTCGACAGATGTCTACAGCTCTGGACAGAGATGATATCACTCTGGAACAGTATGTGGTACTTTATAATTTAGTTGATCAGGATGGAATAAACCAGAAAAGTCTGTCCCACAAAGTAGATAAAGACCAGGCAACTCTGGCCCGGATTCTCGATATCCTGGAGAACAGAGGTTATGTCGTGAGACGCACTACCGAGAAGGATAGAAGAGCTTTCCTTGTCTTCATCACAGAGGAGGGCAAAAAGAAAGTGAAAGAGATTGCCCGGCGCCTGGGCGTGGTTCATAATGAGATTGTCGAAGGGATACCACCTGAAAGAGTGGATTTGTTTGTGGAGCTGATCAAACAGATGAACCAGAACCTCGCTGAAAAAGAAGAACATTAGTCAACTGAATCAGACGGTATGAGGCTGTACAGCCAGAGACGTCCGGTTTTCGGATTTTTCCGGAACCGGACGTCTTTTTTTCCGGCTTTTCGGGCGGACAGAGAAGAATGTTGTTTGCTGCAGGATCGATAATGTCATCACAGTATGATTGTCAAATCGTTAAAATCTGAGTATAATAAATTCTAATGGTTTGTCATGAAAAACCCGGATCCGGGAGAGCGGCTGCGGACATGGCAGTCAGAAAAGAGAAAGGTAGCTGATGTAATGCGAGAAAGAGAGAAGATAAGGAGAATACCGGGGAGAGATTTTATAGAATATTTTGTGAAGAGATACGGGATAGCGGCTGTGATTGCAGCGGCTCTGGTTCCGGTAAAATATATCTGCTTTTATCTGTTTATGGGCATATCCAATAATATAGGATGGGTATGTCTGTTCAGCTGTATATTTGTTTTTTTTATTTTTTGTGTTTTCAGAAATAAAGCGGTTCCCGCTGTGATATATACACTGATCACACTTCTGATGTTTTCAGACGTTCTTTATCACGGCTATTATAATTCCTATCTGACGGTGAAAATTCTGAATTCCGCCAGTATGATCGGCAATATTACCGCTTCCATTCAGGAACTGATCAAACCGCAGTATTTTATTCTGTTTGCAGATCTTGTGATGATTATTATCGCACTGGCGGCTGCACGGATCCGCAGAAAGAAGCACCCTGAAACGGAGCGGGCGGGAAAGGAATATGAGGAAAGAAAGGCAGGCAGAGCCTGCGATGTCTCCGGAGCACTCAAGGTCTTTTTTTCCTGCTTCCTCGTCCTGTTTATGATTTTAAATCCTCTCGGATCGAATTTTGTCGCTTCCGTCTCTGCACAGGAACTGGGAGCGTATCATATGCGGGATGTTCTGGGCGTAGCAGATGTGGATGACAGTGAGATGTCCTATTATATTGCCGGGGGAACGTATGAACAGTCACTCGACGGAGAACTGTTCGGCGCGGCAAAAGGACGAAATCTGATCGTCATCCAGCTGGAAGCTTTTCAGAATTTTGCCGTAAATCTCGAGTATAACGGTCAGGAGCTGACGCCGTTTCTGAACAGTCTGATCAATGACGGCGAGACAGTCTACTTCGATCACTATTATTATCAGGTGGGAAGTGGAAATACGTCAGATGCCGAATTTGCCACGAATAATTCCATTCTGGGTACGATGGACAGTTATACCTATACACTGTATACACAGAACTATTTCAGAGGCCTGCCGGTTCTGCTGAAAGAGCAGGGATATGATACGGCTGCGATGCATGCGTATGAAAAGACCTTCTGGAACAGGGAAAACATGTATCCGTCTCTGGGATTTGACCATTTTTTCAACAGCGATTATTATGTAAAAGATGAAGGCTATACGGGCTGGAGTGTCGTTTCGGTTAACGACAGGAACTTTTACAGCCAGTCGATCGAGGCGATGAAATCACTGGCACAGCCGTTTTACTCCTTTATGATTACACTTTCCGGCCATCACCCGTTTCAGCAGAGCGCAGAGAACTGCCATATAGATCTGCGGCCGTCAGAGGAAGGAACTGTCGTCGGAGATTATCTCAATACCGTGCGTTATGTCGATGAGGCGCTGGAGCAGTTTTTCGAAGAACTGAAGGCTGCCGGTCTCTATGAAAACAGTATCATCTGTCTTTACGGAGATCATTACGGATTATCCTGCACAGATCCGGATATCCGTGAAGCGATGAGCGATATACTGGGAGAGGATTACGGCTATCAGCAGCACTTCAATATTCCGCTGGTGATTCATATTCCGGGCAGCGGAGTCAATGAAACCATAAGTACGGCGGGCGGACAGCTCGATTTTATGCCTACAGTGGCTTACCTTCTTGGAATGGAAGAGCTGGATACGATTTACCTGGGCCAGAATCTCTTTACGGCTGACAGAGGTTTCGTTGCTATAGAACAGTTTCTGAGCACAGGCTCTTTTATCAGTGATGATGTGGTCTTCCGGTATTCAAATGACGGAGTGTACAGCAACAGCGAGGCCTGGAAAATCGACAGCGGGGAAAATACGGATGTATCAGGTTATGAGGATGAAGTCCTGCGTTCCAGAGAATATGCAAATCTGTCGGAATTTTATCTGCAGTATGATGTGCTGGACAAAGCTCTGAATAAAGGCATGACTGTCGATGAAATCCTTTCCGGATCGGACAGCGGCGGAAAACCTCTCCGCATTTTCATGCCGCTGTCTTCTGAGACAGAAGAGTCATACAGAGATGCTGTGCAGGCTGTCAGCGAGGCGTATGAAAGAGGCTACCGCTATATCGGAGTAAACGCAGCATCAAATCAGTCCTATGACGCACTCATCGCTTCAGGAGTGAAAAATGAGGACGGAGAGAGGTACAGCCGGAAAAATCTCATGAATCTCAGTCAGATCTGCGACTGGATGAAACAGCATGAAGATGCCGTGCTGATCATGAAGGATGTTACAGATTCCGGACCGGATGCGGAAAACACGAAAAGTACTTCCGTCAGTCTGCAGCCGGAAGAAGAATCCGGATATATACCGGCAGACAGTACTTCGGCGCTGTACCTCGAACTCTATGAAAAGCTTCAGGAGGAGGGTATATCTGCCGAACGTTTCATCTGGGCGGCATCTGATATGGAACATTACGAAGAGGCTGCCCGGATCGGTTATGAGAACATCGTCATCGAGCCGGATGTGAGTGAATATGAGACATATCAGTGGGAGAGTTTCTTTATATCCTATCGTCCGTGGGGAATTTTCCTGCCGGAGAAGATTTCCGCGGATGAGCTGGAAAAAATAGAGGTGACGTCCAGTGAGATTTATCTCGTTCAGGATGAACCATATGACGGCTCACACGAAGATCATATGGAAGAAGCCGGAGCTTACGGAGAGGTGACTTTTGATCAGGAACCTGTCGGTCAGACCGGAAAAGAGATTGCGGAAATTTTAGCCGAGCGTGAAAAATCCGGATTTTCATGGCTGAGTAACGCTTATGACAGAGTGCGTCAGGCTCTGTATCAGATAAGCAACGGCAGAAATCCGCTTTCGGGGACAGCTTTTACGGCTGCAGTTTCCGCTCTGACCGCACTTCTTGTTCTTCTCGGAAGAAAAGGCAGAAGACGCCGGAAGAACGGAAAAAAAGAAAAGGATGCGGCACAGACAGCCGGATGAGAAAGTGTTGCAGAGACAGGAGAAAAGTGACAGGAATAATATGAAAATATATGCGATTTCAGACTTACATCTTTCCTTTTCCAGTAATAAACCGATGGATATATTCGGCGTGGAATGGGAAAATCATGATTTGAAAATCCGCGAAAACTGGATGAGCTGTGTAAAGCCGGATGATATTGTCATCATTCCGGGAGACATTTCCTGGGGGCTGAAACAGCAGGCGGCGGAAGAGGATTTCAGGTGGATTCACAGTCTTCCGGGAACGAAGCTCCTGTTTAAGGGAAATCACGATCTGTGGTGGACGACATCGAGAAAGCTGAATGCGCTGTACGATGATATGATTTTTCTGCAGAACAGTTATTTTGCGGCAGGAGATATCGCTGTATGCGGTACAAGAGGATGGGAACTTCCGCAGTCTTCTGCGGAATGGACGGAACATGACGAGAAGATTTATCAGAGAGAACTGGGACGTCTGAGAATGTCGCTGGAGGCGGCAAAACGGGACGGCATGAAAAGAATCATAGCTGCCATGCATTATCCGCCGGTCGAGAAAAGATATAAAAAGACGGGATTTACGGATATTCTTGAGGAGTTTGGCGCGGAACAGGTTGTTTACGGACATCTGCACGGGGAAAACGCGCACCGGAATGCCTTTTCCGGGCTCTGCAGGGGAATCAGATACCGTCTCGTGTCATGTGATTATCTGAACTTTCTGCCGGTATTCATCGCGGAGGCAGGACAGACTGAGGAAGAAAAAAATGAGTGAACAGAGCGGACAGAAGAGAGTGATATGGATTGTCATGGACAGCGTCGGAGCAGGCGCTCTTCCTGATGCGGACAGATACGGAGACAGCGGTGCTGATACTCTCGGGCATATTTATGAACATTGTCCGGGGATGTCTCTGCCGAATCTGTCATCGCTGGGGCTGTCCTCCATAGACGGCGTCAGAATCGCCCCTTATTCCGGCAGAGTCAGAGGATCCTATGCGCGGATGGCAGAGCTTTCGGAGGGCAAGGATACGATAACGGGGCACTGGGAGCTGTGCGGGATCAGAATGAACGAACCGTTCCGTACTTTTACGGAACACGGTTTTCCTGCGGAGTTTATCCGTCTGCTGGAAGAACGTATAGGACGAAGAGTTCTGGGAAATTATTCGGCGTCCGGAACGGAAATTATCCGGATTCTGGGTGAAAAGCACAGAGAGACAGGGTATCCCATCGTCTACACGTCGGCGGACAGCGTTTTTCAGATTGCAGCCAACGTGGAAGTGATTCCGATGGAAACTCTTTACGAATACTGCGAAATCGCCAGAGAACTTCTCGTGGGAGAATGGCTGGTGGGAAGAGTCATTGCGAGACCGTTTGTCGAAAAGGACGGAAACTATATCCGGATCAGCGGACGTCACGATTATACCTTCGATCCGCCGGAAGAAACAGTGCTGGACTGCATTTCCGGTGCCGGACAGGAGGTATGCGCGGTGGGAAAAATCAGTGATATTTTCAACGGCAGGGGAATTACCTCTTCCGTCTACACGAATGATAATGCCGACGGAATTTACAGGACTGCGGAGTATATGGAATCCTGCGGACGCGGACTTATCTTTACAAATCTCATCGATTTCGATTCCATGTACGGGCACCGGAGAGATCCGGAGGGATACGGCCGCGCTCTGGAAGAGCTGGATGCTATGATACCGGCTGTAATAAACCGGATGAAGGAGAGGGATATCCTGATTCTCTGCGCGGATCATGGCAATGATCCTGTGCACAGAGGCTGGAATCATACAAGAGAGTATGTTCCTCTTCTGATCTTCGGCGCCGGAGTGAGGGAGAATGTCAATCTGGGAACGCTGCGGACCTTTTCCGATGTGGGAGCCTCGGTCTGTGAATATCTCGGAGTAAAGGGTCCGGAAGCGGGGACATCTTTTTTGAATCGCATTCTGAAATGACGGAAGGTACTGAAAAAAGAAAAAATTACCATATTCGAAATCAGAAAAGGAAAAAATTTATTTTTGTCTTCGTGATCTGTGCGGGAATGTGATATACTTTCGGATATATAAAGTATATCCCACCCGATCAGGAGAGCAGCTGCAAATGATAAAAAAAATGAGGACAAATATAAATCCATCAAAAATGTATATGCCCCGGCGCCTGGCGTCGAAGTTTGCAAAGACGTCAGAGTATCCTCTTTCTGTTATCGAGGCGCCGATGGGATACGGAAAGACGATGGGAATGCGGTTTTATCTGAAAGAAAATGATCTGACGTATGTCTGGCAGTCCGTTCTTGATTCCTCCCCTGATTATTTCTGGTCTCAGTTCTGCCGTTCATTTTCTGCAGTCGATGCCGACATCGCCAGGGAACTGACTGCAGTAGGCTGTCCGAATGACAGCGTGCTGGCCTGTACGGCGGTACAGCTGATGAGCAGCGCATCTGTCCGCAGTGATACACTGCTCATCATCGACGACTATCAGCAGGTCGCCTCCGAGGGGCTGAACCGTTTCTTTGAATTATTTGCACGAAGCGGCATCTTCGGACTGCATATTGTACTGATGGGAAGAGGCGGATTCGACAGAAGCCGGGAGGAACTGAAGCTGAAGGGTCTTTTGCTGACGCTGACCGAAAAAGATTTCCGGCTCAGCGAGCAGGAGTGCGGCGACTATTTTGCAGTCTGTGGCCTGAAGCTGACGCCTGCGGAGCGAAAAACAGCTTTCCGCGTTACAGAGGGATGGATCAGCGCCCTGTATATGTCGCTTCTGCGTTATGCGGAAAGCGGGGAATTTTCGGCGGATGATGACATATTCCGGCTCTTTGAGGATTCGCTGTATGAAAAGTACACAGCAGATCAGCGCGATTTTCTGCTGCGCATCGGCGTTTTCCGTGAATTTACCAGAGAACAGGCCAGATTTATACGCAGAAAGGCCGATCCTTCGGCTCTGCTTGATGAGATAGCGGAAACAAACGGTTTTATACGGCTGGACTCCGGAGCCGGAATGTACCATATTCATAATCTTTTTGCGGATTTTCTGCTTTCAAAGCTCCGGCAGCAGGAACAGAGTTATATCGATGAGGTTTACCGCAACGGTGCGGACTGGTATTATCTCAACCGGGAATATTATCTTGCGACGCTGTATTATTACCGCAGCCGGGATTATGATGAAATGCTGAAGGCTTTTGAGCGCGACAGAGCCGTCGGATTGTCGGCAAGAAGCAGAAAACATATGATCGCAGGATTTGAAAAATGTCCCCGGCCGGTGCGGATGAAGCATCCCATGGCAAATCTTCTGTTCGCCAGACAGCTGTCTATGATGAATGAAAAAGAACGGCTGAAAAAGACGATGCAGGAACTGAAGGAATATTTTGAACAGGAACCGCTGTCGGAGAGCAGGAAAAAAGAACTGAGAGGCGAATATCTCATGCTTCTCAGTTTTCTGTCGTATAATGATCTCGACCGCATGATCCTGTATCAGCAGAAGGCTTCGGAACAGCTTTCACGGCCGTCTCTTCTGGAAGGAACAAGAGGAAGCTGGACCTACGGCTCTCCGTCTGTCCTGCACATGTTTTACCGTGTTCCGGGCACGGCGGACGGACTGGTGAAGAGGATGCATGAAAGCCGGTCAGTGTATTACCGCCTGACAAATAAAAACGGATACGGCGCGGATTATATCCTGGAGGCAGAGACGGCTTATTTCAGAGGCTGTTTTGATCAGGCTGAAATTCTGACTTATAAAGCTCTGGGAATGGCAAGAGAAGAGAAACAGACGGGGATCATCGTCTGTGCGCTTTTCCTTCAGACCCGTATTCTGATGATGCGCGGAGAGACGGAAAAAGGTCTGGAAGCTCTCCGTGAGCTTACAGAATCTGTAATGAACAGCAGGCATTATCTTTTCATGCATACCGCAGATCTCTGCCGGGCGTTTATCTGCGCGATGTTTCACCATCCGAAGTCTGCCGGAAGCTGGATTGCGGAGGGCAGATGCGAAGAATCCGGACTTTATCATCCGGCTCTGAATTTTGTCTGCATCGTGTACGGCAGAATCCTTCTGGAGCAGGAACAGTATACGAAGCTGCTGGGCGAAAGAGATGCCTTTCTGGAGGCAGCACGTGAATTTCCGAATCTTCTGACAGAGATTTATGTTCATATTTATGCGGCGGTCGCTTTCGGAAAGCTGAATATGGATGCGAAGATGCAGAGCGAGGCGGAAGATGCTGTTTCGCTGGCGTATCAGGACCGGCTGTATATTCCTTTTGTGGAAAACGGCAGAGAGTTTGTACCTCTTCTGGACGGACTTTTTTCCGAAGATGATGAAAGACGGCAGTTTTCAGATGAAGTCAAACGGATCTATGAGGAAAACAGAAAAAATCTTGAGGCGGTAATCAGAGAAGAAGAAAATTCCCCTTTGAGCATTCTGACAAAAAGAGAACGGGAAATCGCACTTCTCGTCTCGGAGGGAAAAACAAACATAGAAATCGCGAAAACGCTCAATATAGCTGAAATTACCGTAAAGAAGAGTCTTTCGAATATTTATTCCCGTTTGGGCATTACGAACAGAGCCGCTTTGGTGAAGAGTATTAGTATGTAAAAAAATATTTGTATACAAAAAGTAAAAAGTGATTTTATCGAGAGGCGATAAATGTTGAAATTCAGGGAAGTATGATGTCATTCAATCAGAGAGAATACTTCGGACTGAAAAAAATATACTTTGGTATACTGTACAGTTGTCAGACAAAGCATTATAATAAGAACAGAAATTGCGCGGGTATGTGCCGGTAATTGTGGCATTTAGACAAACGCAGTTTCATGAACCTTTATAATTTTATAATATGATTCTTTTGTTAGGTACGATTATCGTTTTGGTAATTGTAAAAACGCACTTTTTTCGCATCATTATCGGTGCGCCATTCTATGAAAAGGAGAGTTTTCAAATGAGTGAGAATCAAAATCTGACAAAGAAAAGATGGGTTGTTCTGACGATCAGCTGTATCATCAACATCATGATCGGTACAGGTTATGCGTGGTCCATGTTTGCGACTCCTCTGAATGAACACTTCGGAGGCGACGCGATGGGCGTGCTGACCTGGGCGTTCACACTGGCTAACTCTATCGGACCTATCCCTATGATCATCGGCGGTTATATCAACGATAACATCGGACCGAAGTGGTCCATCTTCATCGGCGGTATTTTCTTCGGCGGCGGCGTATTCCTCGCAGGCTGCGCGACGAGCCCGATCATGGTAGTTGCCGGCTACGGCGTTCTGATGGGTCTCGGTATGGGTCTCGTTTACGGATGTACGATCGGTAACTCTGTCAAGTTCTTCCCTGACAAAGCGGGTCTGGCAGGCGGTCTGACGACGGCGACTTACGGTCTCGGTTCCGTAATTCTTCCGCTGATCATCGCAAATATCGTCAATGCGGATACGGTACTCAATACGTTTAAGGTACTCGGTATCGTTTATCTCGTCGTTATCTGCGTAGGCGCATTCTTTATCACGAGATGCCCGGTAGGCTTCGTTCCTGACGGCTATCAGCCTCCTGCTCCGAAGGCAGGCGTAAAGGCTCCGGAAAGCAAGAACTGGAAGCAGATGCTCGCCGATCCTATCTTCTACATCATGCTGATCATGATGACAGCAGGCGCTACATTCGGCCTGATGCTGATCTCCAACTGCCGTGCTCTCGTTACGGAGCTCGGTGCAGAAGTAGGACTCGCTGCTACTTCCGTTACGGTTCTGGCGCTGTTCAATGCGATCGGCCGTGTCGGCTGCGGTTCCATTTCCGATAAGCTCGGACGTATCAATACGCTGACGATCATGATCTGCATCGGTATCATCGGCCTGGTTATCTGCTCCATCGCATCCACGCCGACACTCTTCATCGTAGGTATCTGCCTGGTAGGTCTGGCGTTCGGATCCTTCATGGGCGTATATCCTGGATTCTGTGCAGAGCAGTTCGGACCGAAGAACAACGGTGTAAACTACGGTATCATGTTCATCGGTTTCGCACTGGCAGGCATCATCGGACCTCAGATCTTACAGAAGCTCGGAACACCGACTGCTTACTATGTAGCGATCGTTCTCGGCGTAGTAGGTCTGGCAATGTCCTTCATCTACAGAGCGATGAGCAAGGCAAAATAAGAACAATCATAAAACCTTATTTTACTGGCACTATTTATAAAAGAATCATATGACCTGCGGAGCGATTCCGCACAAAACTCCGGCCTCAAAGGCCGGAGTTTTTTATTTTCCGGAAATACGGACTGTTCCGCAGCCGGCATCTGATCCTGCGGTGTGATATGCTTGACGGTACGATTGAAGCTGCGATAAAATAAGATCGTATCCTGATGTACGGAGTCTGTGCGGAAGAGAACGGCATCATGAACACAGACGTGTATGAAATAATAAAGAAATACGATCTTTGCAGGGGAACCGGAAGGTTGAGAAGGTAAAACCTGACCCTTGGAACCTGACAGCTAACACTGTGGTAGGGAGCAAACAGATTCTTTAAAATCTGTCCGCAGACGGCGGAAAATTTCTGAAATCTGCCTCGCCCGCTGCAGGCAGATTTATTATTTATGCGGAAAATACTGATCGGGATAAGGAAAAGACTCGTTCGGAAAGGAGACAGGATGAGAGAATATAAGACACAGATGGAGGCGGCCAGAAAAGGAATCGTGACACCGCAGATGGCACTGGTGGCAGAGAAGGAAAAGCTTTCGCCGGAAGTGATCATGGAAGGCGTAGCTGCCGGAAGAATCGCGATACCATGCAATATCAATCATACATCGATCAGTGCCGAGGGAATCGGCAAGGGGCTGAGAACAAAAATAAATGTCAACCTGGGGATTTCCGGAGACTGCAGAAATTATGAGATAGAGATGGAAAAAGTCAGACTGGCCGTGGAATATGGTGCGGAGTCGATCATGGATCTTTCGAATTACGGAAAGACGCATGATTTCCGGCGTGAGCTGATCGATTTTTCTCCGGCGATGATCGGAACGGTGCCGATGTATGATGCGGTAGGATATTTGGAAAAAGAACTCGCGGATATCACGGCGCGTGAGTTTCTCGATGTAGTGCGGGCACATGCGGAGGAAGGCGTGGATTTCATGACGATCCATGCGGGAATAAACCGCAGAGCCGCCGAGGCGTTCCGGCGTTCCGGAAGACTGACGAATATCGTTTCCAGAGGAGGTTCTCTTCTCTTTGCATGGATGGAGATGACGGGAAAGGAAAATCCGTTTTACGAATATTACGACGAGCTGCTGGAGATTCTGAGAGAATATGATGTAACAATCAGTATCGGAGATGCGCTGAGACCCGGAAGCATTCATGATTCCAGTGATGCGGCGCAGATCAGCGAGCTTATCGAAATCGGAAACCTTACAAAGCGTGCCTGGGAACGCGATGTACAGGTGATGGTCGAAGGTCCGGGCCATATGGCTCTGAATGAGATTGCGGCCAACATGATTCTTGAAAAGAGACTGTGCCATGAAGCACCGTTTTATGTGCTTGGACCGCTGGTCACGGATATCGCACCCGGATATGATCATATAACCGCTGCGATCGGCGGTGCGGTGGCAGCCGCCTCCGGAGCTGACTTTCTGTGTTATGTAACACCGGCGGAACATCTGCGTCTTCCGGATCTGGATGATGTGAGAGAAGGAATCGTTGCATCCAAGATCGCAGCACATGCCGGCGATATCGCAAAGGGTCTTGGAGGAGCCAGAGAGATCGACGATAAAATGAGCGATGCGAGACGGCGTATCGACTGGGAGGAGATGTTTTCTCTCGCCATTGACGGCAGAAAAGCCAGAGAATATTTTGAAAGTGCGCGTCCGTCGGAGCAGGACAGCTGTTCGATGTGCGGAAAGATGTGCGCTATGAGGACGACGAACCGGATTCTGGAGGGAGAAGATGTCGTACTGAGAAAATAGGAAATATCGTTTTTCTGTAATGCGGAGCGGAACTCTGTTCTGAAGACGCCGGAACCGCGTTTCCTGTGCACTTTGAATACATGACGGCAGGTATTGAACAAGCCGGAAAAAAGAGTTACAATAATTGTTAACCTTAAAAAAGGAACGGAGGCAAAAGGTATGGGAAAACAGGAAGTTTTATATCAGGTTTCCGAGGTGATTGAAGACAGAAAACTGAATCCTCAGGAGGGATCCTATACGAATTATCTGTTTGATAAAGGCCTTGACAAAATTCTGAAAAAAGTCGGGGAGGAAGCCGCGGAGACAATCATTGCAGCAAAAAATCAGGATAAAGATGAAATTATCTATGAGATGGCAGATCTGATTTATCATCTGACCGTTCTCATGGCGGTGACGAATATCACCTGGGACGATATCCTGAACGAACTGGCTCGCAGAGAGTTGAAGAAAGGAAATCTGAAACTCAGCGACAAACCGGAAAAAGTAACAGACTATTAGAAAGATAAAGGAGAGAAAGGCATGATTACAGGCGCTAAGGCGATGGTAAAGGGTCTGAAGGAGCAGGGCGTCGATATAATGTTCGGATATCCGGGAGCGACGATCTGTCCTTTTTACGATGAACTGGCCAAAGACGGAACGATCCGCCATATTCTGGTCAGACAGGAGCAGAACGCCGGGCACATGGCATCCGGCTATGCACGCAAATCGGGCAGGGTCGGAGTCTGTGTCGTGACATCCGGTCCGGGAGCGACCAATCTGATTACCGGAATCGCTACGGCGTATATGGACAGTATTCCGATCGTGGCGATCACCGGACAGGTAGCGACAGATATGTTGGGAAGAGATGTTTTTCAGGAAGTCGATATTACAGGAGCGTGCGCTCCGTTTGTAAAGCACAGCTATCTCGTAAAGGATGCGAGAGAGCTGCCGAGAATCATGCGCGAGGCATTTCATATCGCTTCCACAGGCAGACCGGGGCCGGTACTGATCGATGTGCCGAGCGATGTGCAGAACCAGCAGTTTGAATATAAAGATCCGGGAGAGGTCAATATCCGCGGATATAAGCCGAGCATCACGGGCAATATGAAACAGATCAAAAAAGTTGCAGCGGAAATACAGGTGGCTAAAAAGCCTCTGATCTGTGCAGGCGGCGGCGTTTTCAGTTCAGGTGCGCAGGATCTGATCAAAAAGCTCAGCGATAAGGGAAAAATTCCGGTAGTTACGACGATGATGGGACTGGGCGCTATTCCTACCTCGGATCCGATGAATATGGGGATGATCGGCCAGTTCGGACATAAGACGGCGAATTATGCTCTGAATCATACAGATCTGCTCGTTCTTATCGGTGCGAGAGTGGGAGACAGAGCGGTGACAGCTCCTGATCGTGTAGAAGAACAGTCGAGGACGATCCATATCGATATCGACCCGGCGGAGATCGGAAAAAATATGACGCCTACTGTACCGCTGGTGGGAGACGTACGCCATATTCTGGAAAAGCTTCTGGAGTTCGATATCGAAACAGACAGCGGAGAGTGGAGTCAGGAGCTTCAGCAGCTCGCATCGGAGGAAAGAAATAAAGTTTCTGCGAAGAGAGAACAGACGATCGGACCGAGAAACTTCATGCACGCTCTGAGCGCGCAGCTGGATGACGACGCATATGTCGTGGCGGATGTCGGACAGAATCAGATCTGGGCCGGAAAATATATCGAAGTGAAAAAGGGACGTTTTCTCACTTCCGGAGGCCTCGGCACGATGGGATATTCTCTGCCGGCAGGTGCCGGAGTAAAGTTTGCGGACAGAGACCGTCAGACAGTTGTCGTCTGCGGTGACGGAAGCTTTCAGATGACGATGAACGAACTGTCCACCATCGCGGAAAATGATCTGAACCTGAAAGTCGTTCTTTTTAATAACAGAAAGCTCGGCATGGTGAATGAAATTCAGAAAAAAGCTTATTCCGAAGGACCGTTTGCGGTAAGTATGCCGGATACGCCGGATTTCTGCAAACTTGCGGATGCGTTTGGAATCAGGTGCAGACGCCTCAGCGATGAAAATCAGATGGAAGACGCGATCAGAGAGATGCTCTCCCACGACGGCCCGTTTCTGCTGGAATGCGTCGTCGATCCCGATGAGAGCACGATGCTGCAGTAGGAGGTGACCGCAGTGAAACAGATTATATCGGTTCTCACGGAGAATCAGGCAGGCGCACTCAACAAGATCACAGGTCTGTTTGCGAGAAGAGCTTTTAATATCGAAAGTCTGGCTGTCGGAGTGACGGAGGATAAGAGTATTTCACGGATCACGATGATTGTCGACAGCGGAAACAATGCTGTGGAACAGATCGAAAAGCAGCTTAACAAGCTCGTTCCGGTGATAAAGGTGAGACGTTTTGACGATTCCGAGGTGATCGGAAAGGAACTGGCAATGATCAAAGTGGCCGCAAACAGTAAAAACCGGGGAGAAATCAAGAATCTGGCGGATATCATGGATGCGAGGATCACCGACATTTCGGCAGCGACGATGACGGTGGAAATCAGCGAATCTCCGGATAAAATCGATCTTTTTGAGGAGATGATGCGTCCTTACGGAATTCAGGAGGTCGCCAGAACAGGAATCGTTGCTCTGCAGAAAGGCAGCAGTTCCATCGGCTGAAGAGAGAGATGTACGGTGCGGAATTTCCGGATCGTATGTCCCGTCTGGAGATTTCAATGAGTATCACTGTTTCCATGCTGCTTTCCTATCTCCCGGAGAATGCGGAGATTTACTGTCCGCATCCGGAAAATGAGATTCTGGGAATCAAAAATATAAGCGAACTCGGGAGCCGTTACAACACGGCATATCTTTATATCGGCCGTACAGACGATATGATCGACCTCACAGAATATGAAAATCTGAGTGTCATACTCTGTACAGAGGTGCAAAACAGGAAGAATCAGATAACAGACAGTGAAAATAATGTGATTCTTCTTTTTCATGAAGGTGAATATGAAAAGCTGGTCGACAGTATTTTTACCATACTCAATCACGGACATATAAAATCTGTCATGTCGGAAGAGCTTCTGGATCTGCTGAAGGACGGCTGCGAACTTCAGCAGATCATGGATTACGGCTATAAAAAGCTTCAGAATCCGATTCTTCTTGTAGATGCCTCATTCAACTATCTGGCAAGTGCGGGAATGCAGGATGATGTGGAGGAGCCGATCTGGGAATATACGATCAGCAGAGGATTCATGCCGGAGACGTATCTTCGATGTATTGAACTGGAATCTTCTCGCGAAGAAGGCGGAGAAACGGAGAAAAATCCGGAGGAAAATCATGATATCCTTCGGATGAAAGCGGAATATAAAGAGCTGGTGCACCACCGTATGACATCGATCCGCATTACGCGCAACAGGCGTGTGATCGGCTACCTGTCGATTATGGAGCGATATGCTCTCGTCACGGAATATGATATTTCTCTGCTGCGGCTTCTGGGAAGCTATCTGTCAATCGAGCTTGCAGGAAGTGTAGGACAGAGCAGTTTTAATTTTACGCTGATCGAAAGCTTTCTTCTGTCCGTTCTGAAGGATCATATCGAAAATCCGGAGGAGATAGAGGTAAGGCAGAAGCTGCTGGATATACGTCTGAGGCCGAATCTTTATGTGATCAGTGTGGAGATGCCGGAGGAACAGTCGGAAACAGAAGAACAGATGCATCTTCTGTCGAAGATGAAAAAATATCTCGGGTGCAGAAATGCGGTTCTGCTGGAAGGACGCGCCGTCATCATCTGCGATACGGAGCAGACAGAGGAACGCTTCTGCCGTCAGATACTGCCGGGCTTTGCGGATCTGATGGAAGAAACGGGATGCCGGGCCGGTGTCAGCTATTCTTTCAGAAAGTTCCGGGATCTTTACCGGCATTACCGTCAGACACTGTCCTGTCTGGAGATGGGTGAAATTCTGGAGATCGGGAGTACTGTCCTGCGCTACGACGAT
>CALXIZ010000101.1 GCA_944388495.1 uncultured Clostridia bacterium
CTCTGATAACCTTAACATTAACAAATGATTTATCTTCATAAGCCTTGATGATTTCATTCCAGTGCTCACTGATTTCAACCTTTTTACGAGATAATAAAATGTTGCCGTCGCCATCATCTGTTTTTAACACCTTAGCTTCTACGACATCGCCCAGTTTGAAGAGAGATTCGATATCCTGGTCTGCTTCGAGAGCGATTTCATCCTTCGGGATGATACCGTCTTTCTTGCATCCTAAATTCACGTAGACTTCACGCGGACCGACCTGAATAACCTCGCCCTTTACGATCTCACCGCGCTGCGGGATCTTCAGAGATTTCTCGATCTCGGCCATAAAGTCCTGCATGCCGTTAGCTTCCTCGATGTTGTTGGTGATAACTTCACTCATGTTAGAAATAACCTCCTTAATTATTCGTTCGGGCGCAGAAGCGCCCGCCGATATTCCTATTCTATTATATTCCGCAATATCTTTCAATGGTAAAAACGACGTATTTTCGATAAAATACGTTTTCTCGCAGACTTCAGATGCGATATCGAAAAGTTTTCTGCTGTTTGAGCTGTTCTTTCCGCCGATGACGATCATGAGATCCGATTCTTCCGCCACTCGTCTGCAGGCATTCTGCCGGTTTGATGTCGCGCTGCAGATCGTGCATTTCAATTCGGCTCCGGAACAGATCTGCCTGAGAGCTGATGTACATTCATCCCACGTCTTTTTGTTCAGCGTCGTCTGCGCGACGACAAAGACGCCTCTGCCCTCTCTCTCCGCCCGGGAGAGAAGCTCTCTGCTCTCTTCTCCGAAAATCTGCTGCGGCTCCTCCGCGATCAGCGCGGTATTTTCACACCATCCGTCGATGCCTCTCACTTCCGCATGCTCTGCGTCGCCGATGATGACGATCTGCCTGCCCGCATCATACGCTTCACTGACGAGACGGTGAATTTTTTTCACATGCGGGCAGGTGGCATCGATCAGAACTCCGCAGGACTCCCGCAGCTTTTCTTCGGTTTTTCTGCCCACTCCGTGAGAACGTATGATGAGCGCCGCATCTTTTTCACATTCCTCCGGTCTGCTGCAGACCTCCACACCTTTTTCCCGCAGCTCTCTCACCACATCGTCGTTGTGAATGATCTGGCCGTAAGTATATACCTTTCTCCCGGTTCCTCCGTATTCCTTTACCGTGTCGAGCGTCTTTTCGAGCGCCGCCATCACGCCGTAACAGAAACCGGAATATTCCGCTCTGGTAATCGTTTTTCCGTTTTTTTCAAATACAATGCTGTCCGCCATCTCGTCCCTCACGTGAAGTATCCTTTTTCCTTTTTGCACCTTTCTAATACTCGATGCCTCTTCTTGCCGCGATTCCTCTGTCATAGGGATGGCGGATTTTTTCCATGTCCGTAATATAATCGGCGGTCTCTACCATCCAGTCCTCCGGCATGGTGCCCGTAAGAACGATCTCAAACTCATGCCGGTGTTTCTGCACGCATTCCCGAAGCATGTCAGAAGGAATGATATCGCGTTCCACCGCTGTCACCGCCTCATCCAGAATGAGAAGCTGCGCCTCTTCCTCCTCCGCTCTGCGAAAGACCGACTCCAGCAGCAGCACATTGCGGTAAGCCGCCTTTTCCCGCTCCTCACGTGTCATCTGAAAAGTGAATTTCCCGCCGAAATCTCCTCCCATGACTGTCACTTCCGGGATTCTCTCCAGTATTCTTCTCTCTCCGGATTCACGTCCCTTCAGAAACTGAGCAAAGATGACACGCATGCCGTTTCCGGCCGCACGTATCGCCAGTCCCGCTGCTGCTGTCGTCTTTCCCTTTCCGTCTCCGCAGTAAAGATGTATCATTCTTATTCCTCTCTGATGCCGAATCTCTCTGTAAAAATTTTCCACAGTTCCTGTACGGGAATTCCCTCCGCCGCCGGAATGTCGCCGTAGAGTGAAACCCGGATTCCCGCCGCGGCCGCCGTACTCAGATTGACCTTGATGGAATCGATGTCGGAAGCGGCAACGATCATATGCGTCACGTTTTTTCCCTCGATGATGCCGCGAAGCAGAACTTCCGGAACAGGCATTTTCATGCAGATGATATTTTCTTCAGGATACCCTGCCTCCTGGCACAGACGTATGCTTTCCTCCTCCGGCGGAAGCAGCGCGATCACCCGGTCCTTCAGAGCACCGTCTTTTTCACTGACGACGGCCTGCGCCAGCTCACGGCAGCCGATCATCAGCACGCTGCCGACCGCATAGGAAGCATCCTTTACGATATCAGCCGCTCCCGCACATTTCGTCGTATGTGTAAAATCCACATCCACGGCACTGGAAATTTTAAAATAGTCTGTTCCCAGCTCCTGTGCCGCTTCTTTTATAACACGGGATTCCTCTCTGGCATAGACCTCCGTCCCGTCTACAATGATGCCGATACCTACGCGCTTTGCCCAGCTGCGGATCCCCTCCGCATCCAGCTTTCTGGAAATCACCGTGATATTGCCGGAAATATGCTGACGCGAGCCGTAGGCTTCCGATACGACCGCATAGATGTTGTCCGTATATTCCGCAAGGGAATCCGTAAACATTTTCGCTTCGCGCGATCCCGCGAATATCATAATCTTTTCATCTTCTATGCTCATTTTTTTCTCCCCTTTATTCCGAAGAAGGATGCCAGCCTCGATTTCGGTTTTTCCTCTTCGATCTGTTCCTGAAGATCCGCGAGATGCTTTTTGATGTCCTTCCGGTCCGGATTATACCGCAGAAGCTTCTGATAGTCTGAAGCCGCTCTGGTGATATCGCCCAGGCGTTCATATGCCATGCCACGGAAATGATACGCCGATTCCAGTGCCGCTGTATTGACGGCATTCTGATTGGTGATCACTTTCTTGAAGGCTTCCACCGCTTCCTCGTAAAGCTTCATGTGATACAGCGCCACACCGCGGTTCACATAAAGATTTACATAATCTCCGTTTACCGCCAGTCCCTGCTCCGCTGCCTCTGCAGCCTCTGCATACCTTCCCGCCGCATTACAGCACTTTGAAATGTAACTGTAAGCGCGGAGGTTTTCCGGTTCTCTCGCAGCGATCTCACGAAAATCGCGGATAGCCGCTTCATGATCTCCGCGCAGATGTCTGATAATTCCCCTTACCATATAGCCGTCTGTTCCGGAAGCATCCAGAGCGATCGCTTTTTCAATCTCTTTTTCCGCTTCATCGTATCGCCCGTTTTCCGCACGGAATTTCGCCAGACTGATATATCCCTGCCGATACTTCGGATCGATCGCGATGGCTCTTTCATAATAATATTCCGGGCTCACATAATATTCACCCGCGATTTTTCTTACCGGCCCGAATTCACTCTGCTCACCGGTCTGCTGCCCGTCAGCCGCACCGTGCGCATCCTTCGGCGTGTCCTGCGCTGCATTTTCAACGTCCTGTCCGGAAGAATTTTCATCGTTCTGTGCGGAAGCATCCTCCGCTTCCGTTCTTTTCCGGTCTTCGTTCTCTTCTTCTTTGCCTTTTTCGCCCGCCGTTTCCGCTTCTTCTTCGATATCGCAGGAAGAGACGATATTTCCCAAAATGACATAAGCTTCCGCATCGTTCGGACGCATGCGCAGCACCGCTCTTACATCAGCGATCGCGCTCTCATCATTCCCGTTTTCCTCGCGGATGATCGCACGCCGCTTCATCGAAATATAATCCTGCGGATCCAGTGCGATCGCCTTTGTATAAAAGATTTCCGCATTTTTCCGGTCTCCCGTTTCAAAACACCGGTCCGCATAAGCGTAAATATACTTATGATTATCGGGCTCCAGCTCGGCGGCGCTTTTCATCCACCGCAGCGCATCCTTCTGATTTCCTTTTTCCGATTCTATCCTTCCGAGCAGATAATGAAGCTCTCCCGCCTTCAGATTTTCGGAAAGCAGCGTTCCTGCCGCCATCTCGGCCGCTCTCCACCTTCCGAGCAGAAAGAGGATTTCCGCCTTCAGCAAAAAGAGTTCTCTGTCGGAAGGCTCCGCACAGAGTCCCGCCTCCGCGGCGGCCAGCGCCGCGTGACAGCGTTCCTCTTTCAGAAATGTCCGGGCAGCCGCCGTATAAAATCTCACATTTGAGGAGCCCCTGTCTATGGCATGCTTCAGAAATTCCAGCCCCTTTTTCTCCTCATGCGGAGTGCGCTCGATATAGACCAGGCCTGCATAACCGTCCGCATCCGGACACGGAATCCCCATATTCTCGATATCACTGCGAAAGACAAGAAGTTCCGCATTCCGTTCCTGATCATACAGCATGGAGGCTTTGATGCTGCATACTTCTTCCTGTTCCTCTCCGAGCTTCAGAGCTTCGTCGTACATGCGCAGTGCACCGTCAAAATCTTTTTTTGACTGAAGAATCATTCCGGCAAGAATCCGGATTCCTCTGAGCGTCGGATCCGCCTTCAGAGCGGAAGAAAAAGACTTCAGAGCATCACTGAAATGTCCCGAGGCAATCTCACAGCGGCCTCTGAGCGCCGTCAGCGCCGGAGTCATCCTGTCCTCCCGGATTCTGCCGATCGCTTCTCTGCAGGCTTCGATTTTTCCCGCGTTAAACAGAACTTCAGGCAGCAGATCCGCCGGAACATCGCTCTCACGGTGCTCGCCGATGATGCGGCAGTCGATATCATAGATAAAGTCCGATATCTCTTCTTTTTCCGCAGCGCCCCTGCTGTCACGCAGTTTTACGAGAATTTCTCTCGCCTCCACGTCCCGGTTCATCAGATACAGGATGACAGCCTTCCGGTGGAGGAGTACAGGCTCATCCGGATATTCCGCGCTCTTTTTTATGAGCTCATAATATGCCTCTGTCAGTCTTCCTTTAGCCAGAATTTCTATGATTCCCTCATCAGCCTGACGTATTTTTCTCTGTCCTTCCTTTTCCGGTTCCGCCTCCGCATTTCTGTGTGCGGACATATGTTTTCCCGCAGCGCTGCATCTCAGAGCACTGCCCTCCTCCGCTTCTGTCATGCCGTCCGGATATCCGTCCAGCTTTGCCGTCAGTCTCTCCGCATGACAGAGAATTTCCGCATTTTCGGGAGACTCATGTGCGGCGAAATGGTAGTAAAAAAGCGCATCCTCTTCTTTTCCGCCTGCTTCCAGAGTCATGCCCTTGAGAAGCAGCGCCGGACCGCGGTCGGCATCAAAATCCAGCAGAAGCTCCGCAAGATAATCCGCCTGCTCTCTTTTTCCCATCTCCAGAAAAATACGCCCGAGAGGATAATATGCTTCAAAGCGCCGGTAATCTTTCGCGATGATCATTTCATAGGATCTGGCGGCAGCCGGCAGATCGCCGCTGCGCATCTGTCTTTCCGCATCGCGGAACAGCGTATCGAGTTCCGCCTGTGCACTCCTCTGCATCCGCTCGACTTTCTCCGATCTCGCCGCGGCATATTCTATTTTCGCGGCAAGCTCTGCATTTCCGCTCTCCTGTCCGCGGGCTTCCTTCGCCTTCTGATATGCCGCATAAGCCTGAGGATAATATTTTTTTGCCGCATAAATGTCTCCCGCAAGCTCGCAGGCTTCGGCAGAAACCTCTCCTGCCGGCAGTTCCTTCAGAAAGCGCTCCGCCGATGCAAAATCAAATTTCAGCACACAAAGACGCGCCCTCATCAGAGCGATATCCGGATGGCCGCTGCAGATCTTTTCCGCTTCCGCGATTTTTTTCTCCGCCAGATATACCTGCTTCTTTCTCAGATAATGTTGTGCCGCTTCCGCTGCATCGACAAAAGCCTGAAGATCTTTTTCCTCCAGATCTGCCGGAATCAGGGCATATCTGACCGGATCTCTCTGAACCATGCGCTCCAGAAGCTGCCGCGTATTCTTTTCCGAATAAAGAGCCGAAAAAGAAGCCGGATTCTCTCTCAGCCTGACGGTCTGAAGAAGCGTTCTGACTGCCGCAGACGGCAGATAACGGTGCGCCATGACAAATTCAGCCGCAGCCTCCGCCGTTTCCCGGGGACAGGAATCATAAGGTTCCTTAACCGCTTTTTTCCATTCCGAGCGGTCAATCCGCCGTTCCAGTAACTCATATATATTCTTTAAATTTCTTTTCAGTTCAGTAATGATTTTCTCTTTTCCCATATCGTCTTTTCTTCTCCCTGTGATCGATACGTATTGCTCAGATTCGATTATATCATTCCGGATGTATCATTACCACAGATTCGGACAGACTAATTTCAGTTTCATTAAACAGGGATATTTTGAAAGGAAGCGTTTTATGTCCGAAAAGAAACTTGTCTCCTCCAGTCTGAAGGAAAATATCGACTACCTGAACAGTCTGTTTCAGAATGACATCACTGTGAAAATCAGAAAATTCTCAAATATCCGTGAAAGCGGGATACGTCTGTGCGTCTTTTTCGTGGACGGCCTCACCAGTGAGGAATTTATCAGCGAAGATATCATCTGTCCGATCATGCGCTCCCGCGATCTGAGAAACGATACCGATCTGTTCGTGCGCATCCGGGATCAGGTTCTCATCGGCTGTAATATCATCAGTACCGACGATATGTCAGAGATTCTCACTTCTTTTCTGCGCGGCGATGCGGTCCTTCTGGTAGACGGCCATCCTCAGGGAATCATCATTTCGGCGAAAAACTGGACTGTGCGCACTGTCGGTGAACCTGACTCGGAAAAAGTCATTCAGGGGCCTCATGAGGGATTTAATGAATCTATCATGGCCAATCTTTCTCTGATACGCAGAAAAATCACAAATCCTGACCTGAAATATGAATTTTTCACCGTGGGAAGAAAATCGCGCACGCTCGTCTGTATGTGCTATATGGAAGGTCTCTGCGACCGGCAGATTCTGCAGGAAATGCGAACAAGGATTCAAAATGTCGATATCGACTGCATTATCGACGCGGAATACGTGGAAGAAATCATCAAGGACGGACGCTATTCCCCTTTTAAGACGACAGGATCCACCGAACGTCCCGATATCGCCGCCGCAAAGCTCATGGAAGGACGTATCGCCGTCGTCATCAACGGTTCTCCCGTCGTCATCACGGCGCCCTTCGTCTTCATGGAATATTTCACATCGGCAGACGATTATTATAATGATGCCTATTATGCCACATTCAACAGAATTCTGCGCTTTGCCGGATTTTTCTTTACGATCAGTCTTCCCGCGCTTTACATCGCTCTGATCACACATCATATCCAGATGCTTCCCGTCCATTTTCTGATCGCAGTAGCGGGAAGCCGGCAGGGAATGCCCTTTTCCTCGCTCGCCGAAACGCTTATTCTCATCCTCATCTTCGAAATGGTCCGGGAAGGCAGTGCCAGAATTCCCTCAAGCATCGGCACCGCCTTTTCCATCGTAGGAGGCATCGTACTCGGAGAAGCCGCCGTCAGCGCGCATTTCGTCAGTCTTCCCGTCGTCATCATCGTAGCCTTCTCCGGAATCACGGGGCTTATCATTCCGCAGCTTAAGGGACCGGTCATCGTCATACGCCTCAGCCTGCTCTTTCTGTCCGCTGCGATGGGAATCTTCGGCTACTTCATCGGTATCATGATGCTCATCTTTTCCGTCTGCTCACTGGAATCGTTCGGTATTCCGTACAGTTCGCTGACGGTCAGAGATCTGCGTCAGATCTTTTCCGACACTTTCATACGCAATATCTGGCCGAACATGAAAAAACGCCCTGTCGTTTCCCGGACACAGGACGTCTGCCGGCAGAGGGAGGATTAAATTGAAAACCCGTCACTGTATCATCATTCCGTTCGTCATTCTCATGCTGATTTTCGGGCTTGCGTCCTTCAGCAAAGGACATCTTGACAACATTTCCGTCGTCACCTGTCTCGAAATCAGAAAACTGTCAGATGATCTTTTCACCGTCCGGGCGGAAATCGCAGAGACAGCGGAAAGTACCGGATCCGGCTCCTCCGTATCAGAGATTCTTTCCGCAAACGGCACGACAATACAGGATGCTTTTCGGCAGCTTTCGCGCATCGACAGCAGCAGCATCTACACCGGGCATATCCGTCTGATCCTTTATGACCTCACCGCCGCCAGAGAGGAAGGCTTCGGAGAGCTGGCTCAGTTCATCCTCGATGCGGACAATATACGCTTCAATGTTCCTGTCGCTCTTTACGACGCGGAGTGCGGAGATATCCTGGAAGCTGAAACGCTTATCACCGGCAATAAGGGGCTCGATCTCGAACGCGGTATCCGAAATGCCGTATCAGGAGGAAGAAATATCAGCGCCGAAGCCTTTCAGGTGATCAATTCCACGGGCGATGATGACTATCTTCTCTCCCTTCCGGTCATCTCCATCCGGGAGACGGGAGACAGAACCGTCGCTTATATCGACGATACAGCCGTATTCTGCGGCGGAGAATATCAGAGAAGGGGGACAGTAAAAAAATGATAACCACAGATAACAGAAGAGATCCGCATACACAGGTCTTCCGGGAAACAGAAATATCGGCCGGATCAAAGACAGAACCCGCCATTCAGACTGTTTCCGGAGCTCATCCCGACAGACAGGACAACCTGCCCGATCTGTCTTCCATGACATTTTTTTCCGAAAAACGCAGCCTCTTTTTTATCTCTCTTCTCTACTTTTCTGACTCCCTGCTGATCTTTTCCGGAAAGTGGATTACCAACAGCGCAGGCTGGATTGCCGTCATCC
>CALXIZ010000102.1 GCA_944388495.1 uncultured Clostridia bacterium
GTGCCGTCCGGACCTCACAAAAGGCTGAAAAGAAAGCTGCAGACCGTCTGATATGGCAGACCGGTCTGCGGCTCTGTTTTTTCTCACTTTATTCACGATATTCCGCAGAAAGGCATCATGGCTCCGGCGTTCCGCGCGCGGAGCTGTCATCCGTTCCTCTTCTTCCGGAACGGAAAAATCAGATCTGACAGAAAAAGAGGCCTGCAGCGGCGATGTTGACTGCCAGCGCCAGAGGCAGACAGATTCTGAATTTTGTCTTTTTCGTTTTGTGATGAAAGACGCGGGAACCTGCCAGAGACCCGGCTGCTCCCATCAGAAACGCGGAGAACAGCAGCGCTTTTTCGGAAATACGCCACTTTTTCCTTTCGGCTCTGTATTTGTCGATTCCCATCATGGCGAAGGTGATGATATTCCAGACCGCCCACACGGCGGCTGCGGTCACAGAAGGATGATCCATTTTCTTTTACCCGTTCTGTTTTACGCAGTACTTTTCGAGATAGTTTTCCATCGCTTCGCGCATATCGTCGCCGATATAGACTTTTCCGCCGACCTCCGTATTATACAGCGCATCGATAACTTCTCTGACGGTGACGATCGGATAGGTAGGGATGCCGAAATCCTCATAAAGCTCGGCGATCGCCGTCTTTTCTCCTTTTCCGCGCTCCATGCGGTCGACGGAGACGATAAGGCCCTCCACGCGCACTCCTTCTGTCTGCATGAGAAGCGGCAGTGTTTCGCGTACAGCTGTTCCCGCCGTGATGACGTCTTCTGTGATGAGTACACGGTCGTTTTTCTCCAGCTTATGGCCCACCATATTTCCGCCTTCTCCGTGGTCTTTTTTCTCCTTGCGGTTAAAGCAGTAATTCAGATCGCGCCCGTACCCGGCAGACAATGCGATCGCTGTCGATACGGCCAGCGGGATGCCCTTGTACGCCGGTCCGAACAGGACGTTCACATCTTCGGAAATCTCTCCTTTTTTCATATGCTCCGTGATGCAGGCCGCATAAAACCGGCCCAGACGGTGTGCCTGCGTTCCGGTGCGGTAATTTCCGGTATTTATGAAATACGGCGTATTCCTGCCGCTCTTCGTCACAAAGTCTCCGAATGTCAGAACGCCCGATTCCACCATGAACCGGATAAATTCCTCTTTATATTGTTCCATCTTCTTACCTCTTCATATGTGAAATGCGTGCTTCAGCTCCGAAATCGACGCGAAGCCGTTTTCTTTCATGTATTCCAGAAGCTCAGACTTGATCCTGACGACTGCCGCCGGATCACTGAGAGCCGCTGTGCCCACCGATACGGCGGACGCTCCCGCAGCCAGAAATTCAGCAGCGTCTGTACCGCGGCAGATTCCTCCCATGCCCAGCACGGGAATGCTCACCGCCTGTGCGGTTTCCCACACCATGCGCAGAGCCACCGGCCTGATCGCGGGACCGGAAAATCCTCCCGTCTTTCTCGCCAGCGTCGCTCTTCGCTTTTTCAGATCGATGTGCATACCCATCAGTGTATTGATCAGAGATACCGCATCGGCTCCGCCCGCCTCCGCCGCTCTTGCGATCTCCGTAATGTCTGTCACATTCGGAGACAGCTTGATCATCACCGGTTTGGACGAGATCTTTTTCACCTCCGACGTCACACGTTCGGCCATGACCGGATCTGTTCCGAAAGCCATTCCGCCTTCGCTGACATTCGGGCAGGAAATATTGATTTCAAACATCGAGATTTCCGGACAGTCGTTCAGCATGCGCACCGCCTCGCAGTACTCTTCGATGCTGTGTCCCGCGATGTTTGTGATGATTTTCGTGTCAAACTGCGAGAGATACGGAAGCTCATCTCTGCGGTATGCCTCCGCTCCCGGATTCTGCAGACCTACGGAATTGAGCATGCCTCCGTAGGTCTCGGCGATTCGCGGCGTGTCATTTCCTGTCCACGGCACGGCCGAAACGCCTTTGGTGACGGCGGCTCCCAGTTCACTGATATCGTAAAACTGCCCGCTCTCCCGGGCGGAAAATGTCCCCGACGCCGTACAGACCGGATTTGTCAGGCGTACTCCCGCCAGATCCACGGAAAGATCGATACCGTACTCCGCCGCTTTCTGATCGAGCTGTGTCATGACCAGATCACCTCGCTTCCCATAAATACAGGACCGTCTTTGCAGACTTTTCTGCGCTGTATCTGCTCTCTTCCGTCCTTGTCCTTTTCCCGGATATCACAGACGCAGCCCACACACGCGCCGTAGCCGCAGCCCATGCGCTCTTCGAGAGATACCTGCACATCCTGACCCCGCTTCTGCACATAGTCGAAGACCGCCGCCAGCATCGGCCTCGGCCCGCAGGCAAAATAGCAGTCTCCGCTGATTTCGTTGATTTCCATACAGTCCACTACGGTACCCAGAAAATAGTCCGGAGACGGCAGATCGGTAGTGGTGATCACGCGGGCGCCGGCCGCCTTCAGTTCCTGCGATAAAAACGGCTCCCGACGGAATCCCGTCACTGCAGTGCAGTGAATATTCCGTTTTTTCAGTTCTTTTGCCAGAAAGAGCATCGGCGCCGTCCCCACGCCTCCGCCGATGAGAACGGCTTTCTGCCCCGTTCCGGAAGGCATCCGGAAACCCTTTCCCAGCGGAGAAGAGACGCGCAGGCTTTGTCCGCTTTTCAGCTTTGAAAATTCTTCTGTTCCGGCTCCTACGACGGCATAGACGAACGTCAGCGTTCCGCTCTCTTTTTCCGCATCGCAGATGCTGACCGGACGCGGCAGAATGAGGCGGTCAGCGGCGGGATACAGATTGCAGAACTGTCCCGGCTGCGCTTCCTCCGCAAACTGCGGCGCCGCCACTGTCATTTTTATGATTCCTCCGGCTATTTTTTCATTGCTGAGCACTTCCGCCGCTATCACACTTTTTTCGGGTATTTTTCTGTCAGACATGGCACCTCCTCAGATCTTCCTTCATTTTCAGAGCAGCCTGTCTGGCTGCTTCCGCATAGTCCTTCTCTCCGAAGGCGCTGTCCTTCTGATAGGCCGCCGTAATCCCCCTCGAAGAATTGACGATGGCTCCGCCGCCTTCGCTGTCAAAGAATCCGGCGATGTCCTCCGCGGTTCCTCCCTGTGCCCCGTAGCCCGGAACGAGGAAGAAGGTATGGGGCATCTGCTTTCTCAGCTTCTCTCCGATTTCTCTGTGAGTTGCGCCCACGACGGCTCCCGCTCTGCTGTATTTTCCGCTGCCCGGGACCTCTCTGCCCCACTCCTCCACGAGTGCTCCCGCCGCCTCGTAAACGTGCCGGCCGTCGGCCAGCATCAGGTCCTGCAGTTCACTGCTGCTCGGATTGCTCGTCTTGACCAGCAGAAAAATGCCTTTATCCTCTCTTCTGCAGATTTCGAGAAACGGCCGTATGCCGTCGGAGCCCATATACGGATTCAGCGTCACCGCGTCCTCCTTCCATGTCTCCAGACGGCGTCCGTCCGCTTCCGCTCCGCCCAGATGAGCCGCATAGGCAGCCGCTGTGGAGGAGATATCGCCTCTCTTGATATCGCCGATGACGATCAGTCCTTTCATGCGGGCGTATTCGCAGGTATCATTGTACGCCTTCAGCCCTTCGACGCCGAATTTTTCGTACATGGCAATCTGAGGCTTCACCGCCGGAACGATGTCGGCAAGGGCATCGATGATGTGACGGTTAAATTCTGTAAACATTTTCCTCACGGCCTCCGCCGTCTTTCCGAATTCGGAAAAATACCGGGTTCTGAGAAATTCCGGAATCATCTCAAGTGTCGGGTCAAGCCCCGCTACCGTCGGATTTTCCTTTTCCCGGATCGCTGCTGTAAGTCTGTCTATCATAATCTTTCCTCTCTGCACATTGTTTCATCCTCCGGCCGCTCCGCCGTCTCCCGTTTCCCGTTTCCCGGCCTGTGACACTTCCCGCGGTCCGTTCGTCTCCCGTTATCAATCGTTTATCGGCGATAAATGATTTTTCCGTCGGCTATAGTCATACATACTCTGCCGGTCACGCGCATACCCGCAAACGGTGTATTTTCCGCTTTCGAAGCGAAGGGCTCCTCTCCGATCGTCCACTCCTGCAGAGGGTCGATAATCACCACATCCGCAGCGCTGCCTTCCGCAAGTGTGCCGCCGTCATATCCCAGAATCTCAGCCGGTCCGGTGCTCATCAGTTCGATCAGGCGCAGCGGCGTGATGAATCCCGGAACGACCAGCTGTGTATGACTGACCGCAAAGCTCGTCTCCAGACCGATGACGCCGAACGGCGCTTTTTCAAAGGGTCTTTCTTTCTCTTCCCGCGCATGAGGCGCATGATCTGTGGCGATGGCGTCGACTGTCCCGTCCATAATCGCGCGGATCGCCGCCAGGACATCTCTTCGCGCGCGCAGCGGCGGATTCATCTTTCTGTGTGTATCCGCAAAGCGGCCGGCCGGCGTTTTTACGATATGATAACGCCGGTCTGCCTCCCGGGCTTCCACATCCTGATCGGAGAGCGTAAAGTAATGCGGCGCCGTCTCCGCTGTCAGCGGGATCCCCCAGCTTTTCGCCGTCCGGATCAGATCAAAGCTGCCCTCCGTGCTGATGTGCGACAGATGCAGTCTGCAGCCCGTTTCCTTCGCCAGGAGAATATCGCGTATCGTCATCATCTCCTCCGCCTCCGGGGGAATCCCCGGCAGTCCCAGGCGTTCCGCATATTTTCCGCAGTTCATGCATCCGCCGTCAGAGATCTCGTGCTGCTGTGTGTGATCGAAAATCGGAAGATCCAGAGACGCTGCCTTTTTCATCGCTTCACGCATCATCAGAAGATCTGACACCGACCGCCCGTCTTCGCTGAAGCCGCAGACGCCCGCCTCCTTCAGCGCTTCCATATCGGTCAGCTGCAGTCCCTTTTCTCCGGCGGTAATGGCCGCGGAAGGCAGAACTTTCACGCCGCACGCTTCCTTTGCTTTTTGTATGATATAACGGACGGTGTCCGCCGAATCCGTCACCGGATCGGTGTTCGGCATCGGACAGACGGCCGTAAAGCCGCCCGCCGCCGCCGCTCTGCAGCCGGAAGCGATGTCCTCTTTATATTCAAAGCCGGGTTCCCTCAGATGGACGTGAACGTCGATCAGACCGGGAGCCACCCACAGGCCCTCCGCATCGATAATCTCCGCGCTGTCCTCCTGCGGCTCCTTCGTCCCGCACTCATAAATTCCTCCGATTACTCCGCCGCTGATGAAAAGATCCGCTTTCCGGTCCAGACCGGCGGAAGGATCGAGAATCCTTCCGTTTTTAATCCAGACCGCCTCTGTCTTCTTTTTTTCCATCCTTCCTCACTCTCCGGTTTCTTCAGTATTCTCTGTCTTTCCCGCAGTCTACTTCGTCTCTTCCTCTTCCTTTTCCGCCTTTTCCTTCTCTTTTTTCAACGACACGGCTCTGTCTCTGAGCGGCATCATGTCGTCCTCGCCCATATGGATCACGAGCTGCGGATAAGGAATATCGATGCCGCTCTCATCGAAGGCTTTCTTCACTTCTTCCTGAAGGTAATATTTTGCAGGATAGTAATTTTCTGTATTGCACCAGGCCAGTACTTCGATCTCTACCGCATTATCCCCATAGGAAGCGACACCGATCGTCGGTTCCGGATCGTCCAGGAAAAGATTCGCTTTTCTGATAATCTGATGGATCACTTCTTTAGCCCGGCTGATATCATCATCATATCCGATGCTGAACTTCGTATCGACTCTGCGCCTGTCCGCCCTGGAGAAGTTGACTACCACATCGGCCGACAGTTTGCCGTTCGGGATAGAGATCACTTTATTGTCCAGCGTTACCAGCGTCGAATAGAGCAGATCGATCTTTTCCACTTTTCCTCCGATTCCCGCTGTCTCTATGTAGTCGCCTTTTTCAAACGGCTTGTTGACAATGATCAGAATACCGCCCGCAAAGTTCCCCAGACTGTCTTTGAGGGCGAGTGCGACCGCCGCTCCGCATGCACCGATGACCGTGATAAAGGTCGTCGTCGGCACGCCCAGATTGCTCAGCAGTGTGATGATGAGCACGATCCACATCAGTACTTTGGCCGTATTGATGATGAACGTGTACAGTGCCGCATCCAGCCTCGAGCGCTGGAGAGCTTTCTTCATAAAATAGACGGCTACCTTCATGAGTATGAAGCCCACTATGAGAATGAGAATCGAACTGATGATTCTGCTCCCCATGCCGCTTTCCAGCATCGACGTCACTTTTGTAATAAATTCCATATTTCTCCCTTTCAGAAATCCCGCCGGCCTTCTCCGGCCGATTCCCCTTTTTTCTGTGCCTGTCTGAGATGTAACTTTCTCGATTTTTTCTGCTTCAAAAACAGCGATAACTTATAAAAAACAGTGATAACTTTTTCACGCCCGGCACACCGGCGCTTTATATCAGTATACAACAAATCCCGGAGGCAGAAAACGCAGAAAAGAGTGAATTTCTTTTTATTCTGCCGCAGTCCGGCTCATGTTTTTTCTCACCCGGCCGCAGATCATTCACCGGAATAAGAATGCGCGCATATTCTGTCTGTAACAGATATTGCAGTTACTGTCATTCCGAAAGGAGCACTTTTATGGCAAGCGTTTTTCTCAGTCCTTCCGTGCAGGAATATAATCCTTACATCACCGGCGGAAATGAAGAACAGTATATGAACCTCATCGCGGATGAAATGATCCCCTATCTGGAAGCCAGCGGCATTCATGTGACCCGCAACAATCCGGACGAACCCGTCGCCGCCGCCATCGAAGCATCCAATGCCGGATCCTACGATCTTCATCTTGCGCTTCACTCCAACGCCTCTCCGTCTTCTCTCTCCGGTCAGCTCCGCGGACCCGACGTCTACTATTACCGCGGCAGTACGCGCGGAGAAGCCGCGGCTGCGGTCTACGCCAACAATCTCAAATGGATTTATCCGGATCCGGAGCTGATCAATATTATCCCGAACGTCACACTGGCGGAACTGCGTCTGGTCCGCGCCACATCCGTGCTGATCGAGATCGCTTATCACGACAATTATTCTGATGCGGAATGGATCAAAAATAATATCAGCGCCATCGCCTATAACCTCGCCGTATCGACGGCGGATTACCTCGGTATGGAACTGGTAAATCCGTACAATTAATTCTCTGTATGCGCTGTATTCTGTGATATACTGTTTCAGAACGGCATCCCTGCGCACGGCCAAAGGACGCCGCACATTTTCCGGTGCGGCATCCTTTGACCGGCTGCAAAACACACATCGGACACATCAGGCCGGATTCCCGCGCGGAATCCGTGCGGTTCAGATTCGGAGGTATTGACAATATCGATGTTTAGAATGATTTTCTGGCTTATTTACGAGATACTGTATCTGCTGGCGGTGACACCGGAAATGCTTTTCTGCCGGCGCCTGCAGAAAAAAGGAGAGACTGAACGGTTCCGCAGAATCACGCAGAAACGGGTCACGCACTGGGCGCGCCGCATGCTGAAGGCCGCCGGCGTCACGGTAGAGGTATACGGGCTCGAAAATATAGACGGCCGGCCTTCCGTCTTCGTCGGCAATCATCAGAGTGACTGGGATATTCCCGTCGTCCTGGGCTTTCTGGACAAGCCGCACGGCATCGTCGCAAAAGATTCGATCGCAAAGATTCCTCTCATCCGTACGTGGATGAGGTTTATCGGCTGTGTATTCATCGACCGCAGCGACGCCCGGAAATCACTGCGCACTATCAATGAAGCAGGCCGCTGCCTCGAAGAGGGAGATTCTCTTCTGATCTTCCCCGAAGGGACAAGAAGCAAAGGAGAAGAGATCGGCGAATTCAAGTCCGGAGCCTTCAAGACGGCTTTCCGCTACCGGGCTCCGATTCAGCCTTTTTCCATCGACGGAACTTACCGCATCATGGAGGGAAATGAAAAGAAGGGCATCCGTCCCGGACGTGTCATTCTGACCGTTCTGCCGCCTGTGGAGACAGAAGGAATGGATAAGAAACGGCAGAAAGATCTCGGAGAGGAGATACGCGCCATGATTCTCTCCGCCCGTGCGGAGAGCAGAAAAAAAGAAGAGAAAAAAAATACCCCGTCCGGCAGCTGACAGTGCTGCCGGACAGAGCATCGAAAAAAAGCGGACTCAGCGTACGGCTCTTTCTTTCAGTTCGAACAGACAGAAATGGGTCCTGTTATCCTTGAAGTCCTCTATATTTTCATCGATCAGACACAGTCCGAACATATCGCCGGCATTTTTGCGGCACAGGACGGCATATTCCGCGCTCAGTACACCCTCAGCCAGATCCTTTGCGGCTTTTCCCGTATCCTCCACTTCGATCGTCTTCAGCTGAGGATAGGAGTATTTTATGTGATTTTCACACTGCTTGATGGCGAGAATATGAGAAGCGACGAATTTCAGTTTCTCATCGGGAATCTCCGGACTCTTTTTGAAGAGACAGTGATGTATATTCATCGTCGTTTCACCCCGGATAAGAAGCTCGACGCCGTTCGTTGCGAAGAAGGTCTCCAGTACCATGCCCGCCGCGCTGTTATACACCGCACACACGCCGTAGTCCGTCTCTCCTGTCTTCATAGCTTTGATGACATGGGGAGAATCGATGAGAGGTACGTATTCCACATCTGTCAGACGCAGCTTTTCCACCAGATCCATCGCCGCCTGCTCCGCATTGGATCCTTCGATTCCCTGATATCCGATTCTGATCTTTTTTCTTTCCTGTTCCATTTTTCCTTTCCTTTTTATCTGATTTCTTTCGTTCGCCCCGCCTCTGCAACCCGGCTTTCCCGCGGTATTCCGCCTGAAATCACCGGCCGTCCGGCTTCGCGAACGTCTTTACGATATACGGATAGACGACGTCGAGAAAGTTCCGGTGAAAACAGCAGTTATCCATCTTTACGGTAAAGGCTTCGTCGTGCATGGGTCCTGTCTTTATTGCGGGCACGACGGTGATCTCCTGTTTTTCTCCCGTCATCAGTCTGTAAAAGTCGTCGATATCGGCCGACACCATATAGATAACTTCTTTTCCGGGACGGAACGGAGGATCCTTTTCCACATAGACATAAAGGTAGGCGATCTCCCGGTCATTTTCTGCCGCCTCTTTCACATAGCCCAGACTGATCAGCTTTTCGGGATCGAGAGTCAGCCCGATCTCCTCCGAAGTCTCTCTGAGGACAGCGTCCAGAGGCTCTTCCCCCGCCGCCACATGCCCTCCCACGGTGATGTCATATCTGCCGGGGTGGCTTATTTTTTCAAAGGAACGGCGCTGCAGATACACGCGTATCCCGTTTTCGTCCGCGTTGATGATCCAGCACTGGACGACTTTATGCCACATTCCGTGATAATGGATAAAAGATCTCGCATATCTGCCGATATCATTCATATTTTCATCATAGGCTGTCAGCATTTCCTGCACCCTGCGCGAATGTTTGCGTCTCATAGAAAGCTCCTGTCATACCAGCTGCAGCATCGTATCGGTCTGTCAAAACTGTTTTTATTCTACACGAAAGCACTGTGTTTTGCAAATGCCGTGCGTATCCCGGATCTGTCTGATCCGCCGAACGATGTTTTCTCTTTTTCCCTCCCGCACACAGCCGGAAGTGGCTTTTCCTTACACAAAAAGACCGGAATCAGAGTTTTGCGCTCTGATTCCGGTCCGCCGGTCTTCCGGTTTCAGGATCACCGGACAGAAGAACCGTCTTCTGTTCTCTTATATTTTTACCTGAACTGACGGAAGAAATTCATGATACCTGTAGCGTCCGCCTGTGCGAGAATATCGCGGAAGCTGCTCGACTTCAGCTTCTCGCATTCCGCCTGATTGGTATAAAAGCCGTGTTCGATCAGAATCGCAGGCATCGTCGTATGCTTGATGACGTAGAAATTCGCCGTCTTGCATCCGCGGTTCTTCAGGCCGGCGCCGCTGTTAATCGTCGCCTGTTCCACCGCTTTGGCAGCCATTTCCGCAATGCCTCCTGTCTGGTATGTATAGACCTCCCAGCCGTTCGCGCTGTTCCATCCGTCGCCGAAGGCGTTTGCATGTATGCTGACAAAGAGATCCACATTACCCGCATTGTTTGCAATCGCAACACGGTCGGCAAGAGACGGATCCGTCTGATCGTCCTTTGCCACCGTCATGATGCAGGTTACGCCCTGCGCCTCCAGAAGAGCCTTCAGCCTGTAGGCCACATCGCGGTTGAATTCATACTCTCTCAGTGAACCGTCGGGACTTCTCTTTCCTCCGGTGGTCAGCCCGTGCCCCGGATCGATGCATACGACCAGTTTTCCGTCGGCATAAGGATCATAACCTCCGGCAGATGTATTTCCCCCGCCGGATATATTGCTGTCCGTATTTCCGTTTCCGCCCTGATTCTGGTATGTCTCAGGGAATGCGAGAGTCATCGTCTTTCCGTCGGAAGAGTAGGAGATCGAAGGCGTCACATCGGCCTTGAGGTCGCAGACGACTCTCACTTTTCCGTCTGTGATGCCGGTTCTGACGGAAGACACGTAGGATTTATCCACATTGAGTGTCTTCTGTGCCGAAGCGCCGCTTCCCAGCGTCGCCGACGCAAAATCGATGTAATATCTGTAAGGGCCCGAGAGTTTTGTCCCGGTATAGCCGCCTGCTGCCAGCGACTCCGTCGACGTGATCTGAACCAGTGTATAGCCGGACGCGCCGTTATACGTCTGCCCGCTCAGAATCTGTGTCGAGCTGATCGTCATCAGAGATGCGGAAGGTTCATCCGACGGATCATCTTCGGAAGGCTTTTCCGACGGATCCCCGGAAGGATCCTGCGCCGCTCCCGACGTGCTGATCAGAGCTGTCCGCGTATCCTTATCCCAGTCGACATCATAGCCGAAGGCCTCTGCGATAAACCGAAGCGGCACCATAGTCCGCCCGCCGCCCTGATCATTTACTGTCACAATCCGCGGCGCCAGAGTCAGCGTCTTTTTCTCGCCGTTTACAGTGGCTGTCGATGAACCGATCGTCAGTACGATTCTGACATCTCCGTTTTCCACAGTCGCTGTCTGTGTTTCGGAATCCCATCCGGATGTGCCTCCCAGATAATCCGAAATCACACCGATCGGAACGAGTGTCGTGCCGTCTTCCACGATGGGGTCGGCATCCGACGGAACCACCGTGCCGTCCACCTGAATGGAGCAGGTCGACGCATAACTGAAAGACGGTATCAGCACCGACAGGAGAATGAGCACCGCCGCCGCTGCCACTGCCGCTGTAATCCCGGAAGTAATGCGTCCGGTACGCGCTGTATTCATGGAATGAATCCCCCCTTTTCAAAATTCTTCAAAAAATCTTTACATTATCATCTAAAAAATATTATCATAAATTCAGATTTCCTTCCATAATTCCCGGGAATCTGTAATATAATTTTTACCAAACGTAACCCGTTTGTAACAGTATGTTAAAATTCTGCGACACAACGGAAAGTATCTCATACTAAGGAAAGCATATGAAAAAGCTACTGATTATTATCATTCTTCTCATCCTGGCAGGAATACTGGGGATCGTCGGCTACCGCCTGCTGGACGGAAAAGTACCGGCAAATACAAAAACTCTGACATCGGACGACAACAAATATTCCATGCAGATTCCCGCCTCCTGGAACGTCACCGATAAAGCCAGCTCTATCGTTCTGTTCGCCGCGGAAAACAGAGAGCGGACGATGTATGCCGCACTTTCCGTCAATACTTATACAGCCGACGGCTCAACCGTCGAAGAATACATCAGCGCCTACATACGGGACATCGCTTCAAACAGCGACGATCCGTCAAAACAGCAGATTCTCGCGGAACCGTCACCGGCCGCCTACGGTGAAAATTCCGGCTACTACTTTGAACTTCAGACTTCAGCCGGCGGCATCCCTGTTCATCTGCGCGACTTCGTCTTTATCACCGGCGACGGTTATGTCCATGTCGACGTAGCTTCCTCCGGAGACGATGAAGACAGTGAAGAGGCGTCCGCCGTCGCACAGCAGATCTTTTCTTCCGTGCTCTACAGCGCTGACGGGCTGGTATCCGAGCTGAGCCGGTAACGAAAAGGAGGTTCTTTCATTATTGACATATGTTCATAACGTGCTATAATGAAGTCAACTTAAAGCATCTCATCACAAATGAGGAGGTAATGATTATGAAAATTGCTGTGACTTATGACAACGGTCAGGTCTTTCAGCACTTCGGTCATACGGAGCAGTTTAAACTCTACGACGTGGAAGATAATAAAGTGACGGGAACAGAGATCCTCGATTCCGGCGATTTCGGACACGAATCTCTCATCGTTCTCCTTCAGCAGAAGGGCGTGGAACTCCTGTTATGCGGCGGTATCGGCGGCGGTGCAAAGAATGCACTGGCAGGTGCGGGAATCCGTCATCTCGGCGGCTGCACAGGTGACGCGGACGCAGCAGTGGAGGCCTATCTGAACGGTACGCTGCAGTACGATCCGAACGCGACCTGCAGCGATCACGGACACCATCACCACCACGGAGAAGGCCATACCTGCGGCTCCGACTCCTGCCACTGACATCCGGTGACAGACAGACGGCGGCCGGGCCGCCTTATACCGGCGGCACAGCCCTGCCGCTGCAGATTCATATAAAGACTTCACATGCAACGGAAAAAGAACATCCCGGACTGTTTTCAGAGCCGCCGGGATGTTCTTTTTCTGTCTTTTACCGGCAGAAACCGATTCAAAGAGACTGATTCAAGAAGGCATATTTCAGGCGGTATCGTCTCAAATCCGCCTGCAGCCTTGAAAAGCCGCAGGGCATTTGTTAAAATGTCGTAGAAACTTTTACATACATTTTTTATTCTACTGTTGAAGGAGACTGACCATGATTCGATATAAAAGCACCCGCGGCCATGCCGCAGAAAAGACGGCTGCCCAGGCTGTAATCCGCGGTATCGCTGAAGACCGCGGTCTTTATGTTCCTGACGCTGTGCCGTCGCTGCCGTTTACTCCGTCCGAAATGACCGGCAGACCTTATAAAGAGATCGCGAAAGCTGTCATTTCCGCCTTTTTTACCGATTACACCGACGAGGAGATTCAGGCATGTGTCGACGGCGCATACGATGAGAAATTTGAAGCCAAGGACGTCGTTCCCGTCGTCAGAGCGGGAGATGCTCACTTCCTCGAGCTCTATCATGGAAAGACGGCAGCGTTCAAGGATATGGCACTGTCCATCCTGTCGTGTCTGCTCACGCCCGCCATTAAAAAGGAGCAGGGTGATAAGAAAGTCGTTATTCTCACCGCCACATCGGGCGATACGGGAAAAG
>CALXIZ010000103.1 GCA_944388495.1 uncultured Clostridia bacterium
AACTGCGCCTCAGGGTGCTTTTGTGATCTGCGTGGAGACGGGCGGCATCATCCTCGTCGGCGCGCCGACGGAGAATCGTTGTTTTGAAGTCAAGGGCGCGCTTCGGGCGCGCTGCCGTGTTTTCGTGCTGAAAGCGCTGGCACAGGAAGATATCGCGCGTCTGCTTTACCGGGCGCTCGAATCGCCGGAGGGATTCGGCGGCCAGAAAATTATCATAAAAGACGATACCGTGCAGCTGATCGCACGTTTTGCAAACGGTGATGCCAGGACGGCACTGTCCACGCTGGAGATGGCTGTCCTGAACGGAGATCTGCAGGACGGCGTCACGACGGTCAGTGAGGAGACGGTGGAGCAGTGCACTTCCAGAAAGTCGCTCCTTTATGATAAAAACGGCGAAGAGCATTACAATCTCATCTCCGCTCTGCATAAGTCGATGAGAAATTCGGATCCGGACGCTGCGGTCTACTGGCTGGCGCGGATGCTGGAAGCGGGAGAAGATCCTCTGTATGTGGCGCGCCGCATCGTCAGATTTGCAAGTGAGGATGTAGGAATGGCCGATCCGAAAGCGCTGCAGACTGCTGTGGCGGCATATCAGGCCTGTCATTTTATCGGCATGCCGGAGTGCAGCGTCCACCTGACACAGGCAGCCGTCTATATGTCTCTGGCACCGAAATCGAATGCTCTTTATGTCGCTTACGGAGAAGCAAAAAAAGATGCGGCGACTCAGCTTTCTGAGCCGGTTCCGCTTCATATCCGCAACGCCGTGACGGATCTGATGCGGGAGGAAGGCTACGGCAGGGGCTATCAGTATGCTCATGATACGGAGGAAAAGCTGACAGACATGCGCTGTCTGCCGGATTCTCTGTCCGGCAGACAGTATTACAGGCCGACGCAGCAGGGACTGGAAAAGAGATATGCGGAACGGCTGACTCAGATCAGAGAATGGAAAAGGAGCCGGGAAAACAGACAGGAGTGAAAAATTATGCGGACAGGAAAGACGGCCGCAGTCGGAGCGGCTTCGGCGGAAAACGCCGCCGCGCGGTGCGGCGGGCCGGGAAGAGACGCGGAAAAGAGCTTTGAAAAGGATTATAACGTGGAGATCATCCGCGTCATTTCATGTATCATGGTGATCGTGATTCATGTGACAAATTATTACTGCAGAGCCTGGGATTCGGTTCCGGAAGAAGAATATCTGTTTTCTCTGATTCTTGATACGGCAGCGAGAGTCAGCGTTCCCTGCTTTTTCATGATTTCCGGGGCTTTTCTGCTGGCGCTTCAGGATACCGTAAAAGATTATGGTAACCGTCTGAAACGGTTTCTGCCGGTGCTGATCGTCTGGAGTGCGGTCTACTATTTCTATAACAGGTTTTGTTTCGGCATGTCATATGATCTGAGAGAGGTCTTTTCGACTCCTGTGGAAAAACATCTGTGGTATCTGTATGCGATGATTCCGGTCTATCTGGTGCTGCCGTTTCTTCAGATGATTTTCCGTAATATGGACAGAAGATGGGAAAAGATCTTTCTGATCGTGACCGGAGGTGCGGCTGTTCTCACTTATCTGCTCGCCAGAGCGGATGAGCGTGTCTATTATGATCTGCCTCTCGTCGGCGACCGTGTCTATACGTTTTATGTCTTTGCGGGTTATTTCCTGTACCGGTACAGAGACAGGATAAAGATCGGACAGAAGACGCTGGCAGCCGTTTTTGTTTTCTGTGCGGCTCTGACGGCGGGAATCACCTGGTATGTGACGAAGGCGGACGGCGTCCACTGCGAGATCGTGCTGCAGTACGGCAATCCTCTGATCATGCTCATGAGCGCCGCATTTTTCCTCTTCATCCTCCGGCTGAGGGGCGGAAAAATCACGCTTCCGGCACGCCGGAAGCGGTGGATTGATCTTTTCAGCCGGTGCTCCTTCGGGATTTATCTCATCCATATCATGTTTCTGACCGCTTATAAAAAGATGTTTCTGCCGCAGGATCTTTCCGCCTGGATCGCGGTGCCGGCGGTGACGATAGGACTGGCGGCCGTTTCCTTCCTGTGTGTTCTGATTCTGAGAAAGTGCGGAATCGGCAGAAAAATCACGTGAAAAAGGATGATGCGAAGACAGACGGATGAAGGTCAGAAGATGAAGGAAGAACAGCGGGCAAAGTCGGATCACGGGACGGCGGTCAGATATATTCCGCAGAGCCTGTGACAGCGAAGACAAGCAGCCCCGCTGCTCCGCACAGACACAGGATGAGGACGGGATTGGGCCTGCGGATACGGAGAACGGCGAAAGCCGCTGCAGCGAGAACGGCGCTGCCGAAACGGCAGGAGGAAAGATCCGCATGCTGCTCGCCGAAAAGAGCGGCGAGCAGCATGGAAAGTCCTGCAGCGGCGATCAGAGCCACGACGGCCGGACGCAGACCGGCGAGAACGCTGCTGACGGCCGGTGCGCCGTGATATCTGCGGTAGATGACAGCCAGGACGGAAACGATGATGCAGGCGGGAAGAATACAGCCTGCGGTGGCGATGACGGCTCCCGGAATACCTGCCACGCGGATGCCGACGAAAGTGGCGGAGTTGACAGCCACAGGACCCGGCGTCATCTCAGCGATCGTGATCAGATCTGAAAATTCGCTCATGGACAGCCATCCGCAGTGTTCCACGATCTGATTCTGAATGACGGGAATCGCGGCATAGCCTCCGCCGATGCTGAAAAGCCCTACCTGCAGGAACTGCCAGAATAACTGAAGGTAAATCATCATTTTTTCTCCTTTCGCTCTGCGCGGATACCGGCCTTTTTTCCGCATTCCGTTTCCACGGATGCCGGATGATGTTTTTTTTCTTTTACGCCGCGGCGCAGAAGGAGCAGCCGCAGTATTCCGGCGGCGGCTGCCGTGAGGATGATCCATACCACACTGACATTGAGAAAGAAGCTGCAGAAAAATGCGGCTGCCATGATGATGACAGAGAGGAAGCTCTTTTCCTTCAGTACGCCTGAGCCGAGGTCGCAGGCGACGTCGAGAATGACAGCGGCAACACCTGCCTGCATACCGCGGAGTGCCGCCGCAACCCAGACGTTTTCGGCAAAGGCGGCGTAGAAAAAGGAAATTACGGAGATGATCAGCATCGGCGGCAGGATTGTTCCGAAAACGGCTGTGATCATGCCTGCCGGGCCGCATACCTTCCATCCTGTAAGAATCGCCGCATTGACGGCGACGGCTCCGGGACAGGACTCCGCCAGCGCGATGAAATCGAGCATTTCCTTTTCGTCGATCCACTTCAGCTCATCCACAAATTTCTTTTTCATGAAGGTGACGATGACGAAACCGCCGCCGAAGGTGAACGCGCTGATATACAGTGTCGTAAAAAAAAGTGTCGTAAGCCGGCCGCGCGCACCGGCCGGCATATCATGTTCTTCCTGTTTGTTTTTCATGAGGTCCTCCGTCAGAT
>CALXIZ010000104.1 GCA_944388495.1 uncultured Clostridia bacterium
GGATGAAGATTTTGAGGAGACGCTCGATCTGGTACGGAGGGTGAGATTTGATTCGGCCTTTACGTTTCTTTATTCTATCCGCAGCGACACACCGGCAGCAGGCTACGGAGATCAGATACCGGAGAAAGAGAAGCATGAGAGATTTGAACGTCTCGTAGAGACGCTGAATGCCATCACTGCCGAAAAAAACGCACAGTATGCGGGCCGGACAGAGCGTGTGCTGGTGGAAGGCGCGAGCAAAGAGGATAAAGATACATATTCCGGCCGGACGGATACCTTTAAGCTGGTCAATTTCCGCAGTTCGGAAGATCTGACGGGAAAAATGGCTGATGTCAGGATTACAGAAGCGAAGACGTTCAGTCTCTTCGGAGAAGTCGTACTGCCGGAGAAGGAAAGCGTCAGCGGGAGGTGAAAAGGATGGAAAACAGTCTGCCGCAGAAAGGGGAGACCATCTTCCGGGATGCCGTCTTCGCCCGCATCGTCGCGGAATGCGGAAGCAGGTATGCCCGTGAGATGATCTTTTCTACTCCGAAGGGAAAGCCGGTGCGTCCGGCAAGGACGGGAAAAGAATCTCTGAGTTATATAGGCGTCGAGCATGTCGATGCGATGCATGCGGTAAATTACAGAATTTTCGTCATTCTGCGCTTCGGCGTGAGCATGAGAGCGCTGCTGGAGCGCGTCGCCGATGCGATACGCACGGAGACGAAGCGCGTCACAGGCTTTGATGTGAACCGCATCAATTTTCACGTCACCGGCGTGAAGTCAAAAAATCTCGTCCGGCGTGATCTGGAATTTATCTACTGACCCGGAGGTTCGACATGCTGGTAAGTGAAGTAAAGGGGATCGGCCCGAAAAAAGCCGGACTTCTGAAACAGGCGGGTATCGTTACGCTGGAGGATATGTTGTCACATTACCCGTATACGTATGAGGACCGTTCGAAAATCACGCCGGTAAAGGACGTGCAGGAAGGAATGAACTGCTATATCAGAGTTTCTGTCGAAAAAATTTCCTCCTATTTCGCGCGCGGCCGCGGGAAAAAAATGCTGCGCCTTCTGGCGGCAGATGATACGGGTACGATAGAGATCCTGTTTTTCCGTGCGTCGTTTTATGAGCGGAGTTTTCGTGCAGAGGAGAGCTACTGTTTTTTCGGAAGAGTGAGCAGAGGAAAAGGCGGCCTGATGATGGTTCATCCGGAATTCGAAAAGGATACGGGAATTTTTACTCCTTCGATTCTGCCGGTATACCGCACGGTAAAGGGCATTTCTCAGAAGGATCTGAGAAAGATCAGCATGTCTGCGCTGGAGCAGGAAATCTCTGCCGAAGAAACGCTGCCCGGCCGGCTGATCGAAAAAAGCCGGATCTGCAGCAGAGAATATGCTCTGAAAAATATTCATTTTCCCGAGGACAGAATGGCTTTCCGCAGAGCAAAATACCGCCTGGTATATGAAGAACTCTTCTTTCTGCAGACCGGACTTTTCATGAAAGGACGTGTGAGCCGAAGCGGTCAGAACGGCATCTCTTTTTCTCATAACCGTGCGATCCGCGATTTTGCCGCATCTCTTCCCTATGAACTGACGGATGCGCAGATGCGGGTGCTTCGGGAGATCGAAAATGATATGGAATCTGCGGCGCCCATGCAGCGTCTCGTACAGGGAGATGTGGGATCTGGAAAGACCGCAGTGGCGGCAGCGGCTCTTTATAAGGCTGCGGAAGACGGATTTCAGGGAGTCATGATGGCTCCCACGGAGCTTCTGGCGTCTCAGCATTTTGAGACATTCCGGGAAATGTTTCGCAATACCGGAATACGGATCGGCTTTCTTTCATCCGGAATCCGCGCCGGAGAACGGAGAGAGGTTCTGGAAAAGCTGAAAAGAGGAGAAATCGATATTCTGATCGGTACGCATGCGGTGATACAGGAAAAGGTTGAATTCCGTAATCTCGCGCTTGTCATCACCGATGAGCAGCACCGTTTCGGCGTCGAACAGCGGAAACGTCTGGCTGCCAAGGGAAAAAATCCAGATGTTCTGGTGATGACGGCGACGCCGATTCCGAGGACACTTGCCGTCGTACTTTTCGGAGACCTGGATATCTCCGTCATCGATGAGCTTCCTCCCGGCAGGAAAAAGATTGAGACACGCGCGGTTTCTCCGCGCGCGAGAAAAGCGGTCTACGATTTTGCGGATGCCAGAATCGACGAGGGAAGGCAGGTTTATGTGGTCGCGCCTCTTATCGAGGACTCCGAAGCGGTGGATGCGGCTTCTGCCTCCGGAATATTCCGCAGTCTGCAGAAGCGCTTTCCGCACCGCCGTACGGCGCTGGTGCACGGAGGCATGAAGCAGCAGGAAAAGGATGCCGTCATGCGGGCATTTGCGGACGGCAGTATCGATATTCTGGCTGCCACCGTAGTCATCGAGGTGGGAATCAATGTTCCGAATGCGACGACGATGATCATCGAAAATGCGGAGCGCTTCGGCCTCGCACAGCTGCATCAGCTGCGGGGCAGAGTGGGAAGAGGTGAGGATCAGTCTTACTGTTTTCTTATCACCGATTCGGAATCGGAGCTTGGAAAGCGGCGGGCGGAGATTATCGCTTCTTCTTCAGACGGGTTTTATATCGCGGAGAAGGATCTTGAAATGCGCGGTCCGGGCGAATTTTTCGGTACCAGACAGCACGGCCTTCCGGAACTTACCGTGGCGGATCTGGCCAGACATATGCCGATTTTAAATGTCGTGCGTGAAGAAGTCAAAGATATTCTCCAGGCTGATCCGATGCTCCGGTCTCCTGAAAACAGGCTGATTCTCCGCGGCGTCGAAAATATGTTCGGAAAACTCTCCGATGCCGGGATATGAAGAAAGGAAAAAGAGCAGAAAGATACCTGTTCCGGATGCGGAACAGAAGAATCTCTCTGCTCTCTGAAAACATGTGCAGGGGAACGGACTCTGTTTTCTGTCACATGCATTTTCTGAGGCCGCCGGCACTCAGATATCAGCCGCCGGGCTTTTTAAAAAAGCCGGATTAAAGCTGAGGGGTCTGTGGGGTTGTCTTGCCGGAAAGCTGGGATTCAGCCATTTCGACCAGCTTCTTTGTCATATATCCGCCGACATAGCCGTTCTGTCTGGCCGTAAGATTACCCTTATCCATCTTTTCGTAGTTTGTCAGTCCGAGCTCGTTGGCGATTTCTGTTTTCATGCTGTCGAGCGCAGACTTGGACTCCGTGTAAATCTTGTTCTGTAAAGACATTTGTGTTTCACCTCCTTCACATTAATTAATTTAACCATCGGAGCAAAACATATCCCATGTAATTTTTTCCGGCAAAGGTTTCTTTTCACAGTCATTTTTTTTGAAAAATGATACAGGATAATAATTATTTTTTTCTGTATCGAATCAGAAGAACGATTCCGAAGATCGCGGCCGCTGCGGAAATGATCTGTGACAGCGACAGCGGACCGAGAAATCCCCGATACGCGTCACCGCGCAGAAACTCTGTAAAAAAACGGATCAGACCGTAAGAAACCAGCCAGAAAGCGAGAATGAGGAAGCCGTTTTTCTTTTCTGCTGCCATATGTGCGGTGACAAAAAAGAGAAGCAGCTCTCCGGCGGCTTCAAAAAGCTGTACGGGGATCAGCGGTATATGATTGGGAGCGACAGGTGAATTGTCAAAAGCGATGCCGAAGAGAGCGGATTTTCGTCCGTAGCAGCACCCCATGCAGAAACAGCCGACCCGTCCGAAAGCGTGAGCGAGCGGGATCATCGGAAAGAGAAGCCGGAGACATTCGGAAAAATCGAGCCGGGCATGACGGCAGTAGAAAAATGCAGCGAAAAGCATCCCGAAGAAGCCGCCGTAAAATACGAAGCCGCTGTACAGATATTTTTCGAGAAAAAGCTCCGTATCAGAAAAAAGAAAGCGGAATTCGGCACAGAATTCAGGCAGTACCGTGATCAGAAACAGAATCTTGGCTCCGGAAAAAGCTCCGGTGATACCGGAGATGATCGCGAGTTCGCCGTCCGCCTCCGGAAATCCCGAACGGCGGCGGACACGGAGATAATACAGAAGCGCGAGCAGCACGCCGGCCAGTGAAAAAAGGCTGTATGAGGAAATCGTGCGGCCTGCTATGGAAAAATAGGGAAACATGAGGAATTCTCCTGTATCGGAATATCAGGATCCGTCTCAGTGAAACGCGCCGATGACACCCAGCGTTCCGACGCACGCGATGCAGGCGAGAAAAGCAAAGGCGCCGCCTATTACACCGATCAGTGACAGAACAAATCCCGCGGTACGGATGCTGTCCTGATATCCGTACTTTTTTGAACTCGAAGCCAGGGCCATGCCTATAATGCCCAGAACGACAGAAAGAATACTGCTATAGCCGAAAAACCAGCATCCTACTGAGATGATACCGAGGACGAGACTGGCTACAGCTTCATTTTTACCGGGAATTTTTTCATACATCGAATATCTCTCCTCTCAGATGAATATTATTTCATTGATCAATAAATTTACTTTTATATTCTATATTAGAAAGTATAAAGATGCAAGCGGTTTGCAGAGAAGAACAGAGGCGCGGACAATCATTTTACGGATGTGTATTTTTATGTCGGAATTTGCGGCGGATTCCGGGATGATACGTCTGTCTGTTTTCTGTACACTGGAAGAGAGCAGGAAGGAGATGGAAAAATTGGTTCGGTTCGATCGTCTTTTGAAGAAAAAGTCTGAGAAGCAGGAACAGGAGGATGGCCGGGAAGACAGGATCAGGTTTCTGCAGGAATATGAAAAGACAGAAAAAATGGCAGAACTGCTCTGCGGGATAGCGCAGCTCTCGGAGGCCGCCGCGAATTATAGACTGGCGCCGATGAATATCAAGAGGTATTATATCGGTCTGTCCGAGCAGCTGAGAAAAAAATACAGCGCGGAATTGTCGGCGCACAGGCCTGAACGAAAGGACGCGGCGAAGATAACGGATATCAGCCTGTATCAGGATGCGGAACAGTATCTTCTCTGTCTGCGGGATGCTCTGACGGACATCGCATTCAGCCGCATCGAAACGGAAAATGCGAAGGGAGCCTGAACAGAGCGGAACATCTTTATATCCATATCGGAAAGCAGTCACATCTTTGTATCGAGAAATGAAATCGGAAGGCGGGCATATGCGGGAATTCTGCATCGTCCGCCCGCTTTTCTCTGCCTTTTTTCCGTTTCGGAATGACAAAAGAATTTAAAAAATCGGAATGTTACACTTGTAACATCCGAAAGGAAGGAGTATAATTATCTCCATTAAAGTAAAACTTGTATTTCAGTATGCTTTGAGAGGACAGAGATGAAAAAGGTTCCGAGAGAATCAGGCGTGATGAAAAAAGTTCTTACTTCTGCTTTTCTGGAACTGATGAAACAGAAGGAATATGCCGACATCACGGTTACCGATATTGTGAAGTATGCTGGTGTGTCGAGGATGGCATATTATCGGACTTTTTCATCAAAAGAAGAGATACTCGTGGAGTATCTGAAAAGTCTGACTGCACAGCTGCAGGAAAAGATCGAAAGCGGATCACGCTTTGATAAGGCATACATCTGCAGGCTGATATTCTGTATGATCGCGGAGCATAAGACTGTTTTCAGAAGCCTTGTGGAGGCAAATCTGACAGAAGTTGCCGTAAGCAGCATTCTGGAGACGATGTATGCGGTTGCGGAAGAATTTTATCATTATCATTCCTATGATAAAGAGACGGGATATGAGATCTGCTATCATATCGGCGGGCTGGTCAATACGGCCCGGGTATGGATCGAAAGCGGGATGGCGGAGACGACAGACGAGATGTCCGAGATGGTCAGTCGTTTTTCCGGAGAAATCCGTGCCTTTTCCGTAACGGCGGGCTGATTCCGCATACGGCGGGATCGCTGCGGGGATGGTTTGATCAGGCCGGATTTTATGAAAAGATTTGATGGAAAGAGGTAGAGATTATGGCGATGATGGATGGAATCAAGAAATTTGCAATCGACAGAGCATACGACTATATCGAACATGACCCGGAGCAGAATGTCCTGAAACTCATGGATATGGTCGATAAATTTGCAGGCGACGGTCCGAACAGCTTTCCGAAGCAGCGGGCTGTATTCCGTCAGTTCCTGCATGATAAGGATTCCAACTGGTACAAACTGACGATGCGGGTTCTGGAAGGTCTTGATCCCGGTCTCGTCAAGAAATTCCTGTCAAACTTCATTTTAAATGCGAACCTTGTCGGATGGAAGCGTCAGGAAGAAATAAGACAGAAATACAACTGCAACGCACCGTGGGCGATTCTGCTCGATCCGACCTCCGCCTGCAATCTGCACTGCACAGGCTGCTGGGCTGCGGAATACGGCCACAAGCTGAACCTGACGTATGATGAAATCGATAATATCATCACTCAGGGAAAGGAGATCGGCACATTCTTCTATATTTATACGGGCGGAGAGCCTCTGGTAAGAAAGAAGGATATCATCAGGCTCTGCGAAAAGCATTCAGACTGTATCTTCCTTTCTTTCACGAACGCGACGCTGATCGATGAGGAATTTGCAGACGACATGCTCCGCGTCAAGAACTTCATTCCGGCGATTTCCGTAGAGGGAGACAAAGCTTCGCACGACAGCAGAAGAGGAGAAGGCTCTTATGACAAGGTCGTACAGGCGATGAACATTCTGAAGGAGAAAAAGCTGGCATTCGGTATCTCCACATGCTATACGAGCCGGAATGTGGATATGGTCAGCAGTGAGGAATATTTCGACCGCATGGTTGACTGGGGCGCTCTCTTCGTATGGTACTTCCACTACATGCCGGTCGGAAATGATGCGAGTCCGGAGCTGATGCCGAATCCTCAGCAGAGAGAACACATGTATCATGCAGTCCGTCAGGCGAGACAGACAAAGCCGATCTTTGCCATGGACTTCCAGAATGACGGACAGTATGTGGGCGGATGCATCGCAGGAGGAAGACGTTATCTTCACATCAATGCAAACGGAGATGTCGATCCGTGCGTCTTCATTCACTATTCCGATTCCAATATCAGAGAAAAAACGCTGATCGAGTGTCTGACATCCGATCTTTTCCGTGCGTATCATGACGGACAGCCGTTCAATGAAAATCATCTGAGACCGTGTCCGATGCTGGAAAATCCGGAAAAACTCCGCGAAATCATCACAAAGACCGGAGCGAAATCTTCTGATCTGGAAAGTACGGAGAGCGTGGAGCATCTGTGCGCGAAATGCGATCAGTATGCGGCGAACTGGGCGCCGAAGGCGGAAGAACTCTGGGAGGAAGATCAGCAGAAGAGAAAGAATCAGCAGAGTGAAGCGTAAGAACGTTTTATCCTCTGCGGCGCAGAATATCCCGCCGGCACGGCCGGCGGGATATTCCTGTATAAGGGGAATGACACACCGGATGCATGAAGATATTTTGCAGAGGTATTTCCGGATTTTGTGTAATATTTTGACATTGTGCGCTATCGCATATTATACTATAATGTACGATAAGGAGTCTGAAAATGAGAATTATCGCAGGTGAATTTAAGGGCCGCCGTCTCCGCTCACCGGAAGACGGGCGTGTCAGACCGACGTCGGACAAGGTGAAGGAGGCAGTATTCAGCATGCTTCTTCCTTATCTGCACGACAGTACAGCAGTCGATCTGTTTGCCGGGACAGGAAGTCTCGGTCTGGAGGCGATCAGCCGCGGTGCACGCATGGTATATTTTGCGGACCGTGACCGCAGGAGCATTGCTCTGGTCAGGGAGAATGTAGCGCACTGCAGAGCGGAGGAACGCTCCGTCATTTTATGTTCCGATTATAAGGACACGCTGCGCCGGCTTCAGGGACCGGTCGATATTGTCTTTCTCGATCCGCCGTATGATGCCGGATTTCTGACAGATGCTCTCGGTGAGATCGATGCCCGCGGCATACTGAGTGAAGGAGCGGTCGTCGTTGCGGAACATTCCGTGAGAGAGTCTCTTCCGGAGACATTCGGAAGACTGACGAAGATAAAAAGAAAAAAATATGGCAAAATAGGTATTACTTTGTATGAGAACGCCGCAGAACCGGAAACGGAAAAATAGACCGGCTTCTGCAGACAGACATTTTGGAGGCTATCAGGAGAGATGAAAAAATTCCTTTATCCGGGATCGTTCGATCCGCTCACAAACGGACATCTTGATATTATCAAAAGAGCATCGAAGCTCTGCGACACGCTGGTCGTAGGTATCGTGACAAATTCGAGCAAAAAACCGCTCTTTACAGTAGAGGAGAGGAAGATGCTTATCAGTCAGGCGACGGAGAATATCGAGGGGCTGAATCTGGAAATCGTGGATTTTTCCGGCCTTCTGGCAGATTATGTGCGCGAAAATGATATCGCATGTATCGTCAGGGGACTGCGTGATGTTCCGGACTTCATGTCTGAGATGCCGAGAGCATATACGAATCAGTATCTTTATGAGGGATTTGAGACGATGTTTCTCCTGACAGATATCAATCATTCCTATGTCAGTTCAAGTGCGATCAAGGAAATTCTGTATTTTGACGGTAATATCGACGGACTCGTACCTGCGAATGTACTGGAATACATCAGACAACACAGCATTAGGGGGCAGCAGAAATGAAAGTAATCGATCTGATTCAGGAAATCGAGGATATCCTCGAGACTGCAGGCGGCTTTCCTCTTACAGGAAAAGTCATGGTCGATCCCGGGGAAATCAGAGATATTCTCAAAGAGATCCGTCAGGAGCTTCCGGAGGAAATTCAGCAGGCTCAGTGGATAAAAAACGAGCGGCAGCGTATTCTGGATGATGCAAAAAAGGAATATGAACGTCTGATCAGTGTGGCAAATGAAAAATCGGAACAGCTGATGGAAAACGACGCCATCACGCTGAGAGCGAAAAAACGGGCTGATGAGATCATGCGTGTGACAGAGGAAAATGTCAAAGAGCTCAAGATGGGCACTTTTGAATATATCGATGACGTTCTGTTCACGTTCCAGGAAAAGATTACAAATATGAATGAAACGTATATCCAGCGTATGATTGCTGATATCAACGATCTTTTCGACAAGATGAATGCGACGATCGTTGCCAACCGCGACGAGATCAAAGATCTGTCGTACAGGACAGAAGCAGAGAGTGAAGTGAGCTGAAAGTCTGCCTGAAATACGGACAGCTATCGGATCCGGAGAGGAAAACCCGCGGCGGGAGATCCTCTTCGGATTTTCTTTTGTATTGTTTTTCTGCGTCGCTGCATAGATTTAAACAGATGTGCGGTGTTCCGCACGATAAAAACAGCGAAGAAAGTGCGGGAATGAATATGAAAGAAAACAGACTGAAAAAAAGCGGGAGAGGACTCTCCGGCATCTGCCGGGCGGAAGGACAGACGCAAAAGACGTCGTTCAGCGGAACCTATATCGCTGCTCTGGCTGCGGCATCCGGCGCGGCGCTGATGATATTTTCGCCTGCAGCGGCGCTGGAATCTGCTGAAAAAGCGATAAATCTGTGGATGTTTACGGTACTTCCCTCGATGTTTCCGTTTTTTTTCTGTACGGATCTTCTCATCCGCAGCGGGATGCATATCCGCCTGGGCAGACTGTTTGAACGACCGGCCGAAAAGATCTTCGGCGTTCCGGGCATAGCAGGCTTTGTCTGTATTTCAAGCGTTCTGTCGGGATATCCGGCCGGCGCCAGAGTGCTGGGAGAACTGTACGGACAGGGGCAGCTGAGCAGGCGGAATGTCAGAGAAATTCTGACCTTCTGTTCCACCTCCGGCCCGCTGTTCGTGCTGGGGGCTGTGGGAGCCGGCATGCTGCATTCCGAGGCGGCAGGATATGTGATTCTCTGCGCGCATTATCTCGGTGCTTTTGTGACGGGCCTTCTCCTGATCCGGGGATCCGTCCTGCGGCGGCTTCTGCCGGCTTTTTCTGTGCGGATCTCCGGCCGCCGGGCGGCGGAAGACTCTGCGACGCAAATGCGGAACTCCGGCACAGCGGCACGGATCAGAAGCAACCAAAAGACACAGACCCGGAATGCGGAGTCCTTTCCCGAGATGATGACAGGAGCGATTCTCTCTTCTTTTCATTCGCTTGCAGTCATCGGAGGATATATCATCATTTTCATGATCGTCACAGACGCTGTCGCAGGTCTCATCGATTTCCTGCCGGAAGCGGCGGAGACGGCCGGAAATATTCTGACCGGCTGCCTTGAAATGACGGTGGGATGCAGCCGGGCGGCCTGCTCGTCTGCCGGTGCGGATTTCAGAATCATTCTGTGCACCTTTATCATTTCCTTCGGAGGCTTTTCCGTTGCGGCTCAGTCGATGAGCGTGCTGAAAAATTCCGGAGTCCGGCCGGGATATTATCTTCGCTTCAAGCTGCTGCAGGGGCTGATCTCCGCCGTCTGCGCCGGTGTGATAACGCAGGCGGTCACGCACTTCAGCGGAAGAACGATTTCCGTTTTTGAAAGCGCCGGTCCGCTGTCACGGGAAGCGGATAAAATCAGTCTGTTTTCCGCGGATGCAGCAGCTTCTTTTTATTCGCTGTTTTTTTCATCTGCGGCTTGTGCCGCCATGATGGTGTTTTTCTGTCTGGCGGTGATATTATTTTCGGAGAATGGGAGAAAAAAATGAGAGTGACAGGAATCATAGCGGAATACGATCCCTTTCATAACGGACACAGATATCAGCTGAAAAAAGCCGCTGAAATGACGGGTGCGGACGCTGTCGTCATCGTCATAAGCGGCAGCTTTACACAGCGGGGAATGCCCTCCTTTTACGATAAGGCGGTGCGCGCGCGGGCAGCCCTGCGAAACGGCGCTGATCTGGTGATCGAACTGCCGTATCTTTTTTCATGTAATGCCGGGAGTGAATTCGCCCGGGGAGGAGTCGGGATTCTGGATCGTCTGGGCGTGGTGACAGATCTTGTATTCGGAAGTGAATGCGATGACCTGAACATGCTTTCACGGATCGTAAGAGTCACATCCGAAACAGAGGGAAAAGAAGGCGCTGCTTTTGTCCGGGAGCTGAAACGTCTGACGGGCAGGGGGCTGCCGTATCCTCTTGCGGTATGTCAGGCCGTCTCCTGTGTCTGCGGCGGAGAATATGCAGAGCTTCTGAAAAAACCGAACAATGTGCTCGGAGTCGAATATCTGCGTTCTCTCAGCCGGCTCGGTTCGAAGATCGTTCCCGGCTGCATCGGAAGAAAAGGAGCGGATCACGGAGAAAGCGGCATTTCTCCGGCGGACGAAAAAAACGGAGAGAAAAGCGGAGGGCAGGACGAAGAAAAATTCGCTTCCGCCTCGGCTCTCCGCAGGATTCTGAAAGAGGCAGAAGAAGACGGCGGAATCGGGCTGATCGAAGCATATCTGCCGGAAGGATCGGCACAGATATTTCGCGGAGAGTCTTTTTTCTGCGATATGCAGGAGATGTACAGAATGCTGCGCTGCAGACTGATCACATCCGATCCCGCAGAGCTGCGATCGATTTATACGGTGAGTGAGGGAATCGAAAACCGTCTGAAACGGGCGGCACTGTCTTCGGAAAGCTGGGAGGAGTTTCTGGATGAGGCCGGAACGAAACGGTATACGGAAGCGAGGATACGGCGTACGGCGGCTCATATTCTGAACGGTCTGACACAAAAACAGTATGAATCTCTGAAGGACACGTTCTATGCGAGAATTCTGGGATTTTCGGAGACGGGTGCAAAGCTTCTTCGACGGATCCGCCGGACCGGCCGGGCGGAAGTCATAAGTAATCTGAGCGCGGCGTCACATCTTGACGCGAAAACAGCAGCGGCGCTCGCCTGTGAATCGAGAGCGACAGACCTTCGCAATCTGATGGCGAAACGGCCGCTGCTTCCTTTTTCGGACCGCAGAATCATTCCTTCGTTTTTCCGGGACGGGACCGGGAGCTGAAGAAAAAATATGCGGCATACGGCGGAATTTTACCTCTGATTTACAGAAAGGTGATAAAAAACTCGGAATTTCAGCGGTGAAAGAGCAAAAGACAGATTATTTCCGATAATTTATTGACTATGAGGAATTCGTTCCCTATAATAAATACGTATTGTTTCTTATATATCAAGCATTTGCAACTGGAGGAAAAAATGAACGTACTCGTAATCAACTGTGGTAGTTCTTCCGTAAAATATCAGGTTCTCAACCCTGACAGAGACGAACTTTTATGCAAAGGTCTGATCGAATTATCCGGAGATACTTCGACCTTCTCCTATACTAAGACAGGTTCTGAAAAAATGTCCAAGACGGTTCCGCTCGCTGACCATACAGCAGGCGTCAAGATGATCCTCGAGACGATCACAGATCCTGAAATCGGCTGTGTGAAGGATATCAAGGAAATCGGAGCGGTAGGCCACAGAATGGTACACGGCGGTGAAGACTTTGCCGCATCGGTGCTCGTAGATGAAGATGTCATGAAGAAGTGCGAGATCAACAGTGAACTGGCGCCTCTGCACAATCCTGCCAATATCGCGGGCGTACGCGCATGCCAGGCGGTTATGCCGGATGTGCCGATGGCACTCGTATTCGATACGGCATTCCATCAGACGATGGCGCCGGAGGCATATCTTTATGCGATTCCGTATGAATACTATGAAAACTTCAAGGTAAGAAAATACGGATTCCACGGAACGAGCCATCTCTTCGTTTCTCAGGAAGCGGCAAAGGTTCTCGGAAAGAAGCCGGAAGAAGTGAAGATTATCACATGCCACATCGGAAACGGCGGCAGCTGTTCCGCAGTAGAATACGGCAAGTGCATCGACACGAGCATGGGTCTCACACCTCTGGAAGGTCTCGTAATGGGTACGCGTTCCGGAGACCTGGATCCTGCTGTCGTCACCTTCCTGATGTCGAAGCTCAATATCTCCGCGGAAGAGGTTCTCGACATTCTGAACAAGAAGTCCGGTCTTCTTGGTATCACAGGTATCAGCAACGATATGCGTTTTGTCGATGAAGCAGCTGAAGAAGGAAATGAGCGCGCTGTCGTCGCACTGAAGATGTTTGCAAGAAGAGTAAAGGGATATATCGGAAATTATCTCGCTCAGCTGAACGGAGCGGACGCTATCGTATTTACAGCGGGCGTAGGTGAAAATGATGCTGAGATGAGAGCCATGATCTGCGAAAACATGGACAGCCTCGGAATCAAGCTCGATCCGGAAAAGAACGCAAACAAGGAAACGGTTCTTTCCACCGACGATTCGAAGATCAAGATTCTCCTGATCCCGACAAACGAAGAACTCGTTATCGCCAGAGATACGGCGAGACTGGCAGCGGAAGCCGCAAAATAAGAGAAATGCGGATAAAATCCGTATCCGAAGAAAAGCCGCTTTCCTCTGTAAAGCGCTCTTCGTCGGCACGGACCGGGTGCAGCGGCCGCAGGATGCAGATTCCGCGAAAAAAGCGGAAAATTAATGCATATTGTCATTGACAATACCCGGTATTGTGAGTATAATTTTAATGTTATTTTATGAGGCGAGGAGGTGTTGGAATGGCAGTTCCAAAGAGGAAAACGTCGAAATCGAAAAGAGATATGAGAAAATCGCAGAACATGAAAAAGGCTGCACCGGGAGTATCCATCTGCCCTCAGTGCCATGAGCCGAAGTTACCGCACAGAGTATGCCCTAACTGCAACTACTATGACGGTAAGAACGTGTTAGAAGCGTAATATTTTATCCGAATAGAAAAGGACCGGTTGCGCCCGGTCCTTTTTGTCGTATAAGCGAAAATCTGTCAGGAAAGGCGGGATCATTTTATGGAGCTGTCCGCAGCAGGCCTGCCGTCAGGCTTTGTCTTTGTGATCGTCATTATCGTACTGCTGATTCTGATTTCGATCCAGTACACGCTGAATCTGATCCTGCGCGAACTGAGAGAGATCAGAAGAAAAATGAGGCAGGACGGATACGGCGGCAGAGAAAGGGAAAAAGAACATGAATGACACGGTCGTCATTACAGGAGCTTCGAGAGGAATCGGAAAAGCGGCCGCACAGGCTTTTGCGCGGCAGGGATACCGTACGGCTCTCATCTGCCGGAATTCGGCCGGAGAGATGCAGCGGCTCGCGCATCAGCTGAGAGAGCAGGGAACAGATGCGGAATGTTATCTCTGCGATGTGTCGTCGTTTGCACAGGTTAAGGCGGTTTCCGAACAGATTCTGCAGCGTTTCGGAAGAGTGGATGTTCTGGTAAACAATGCAGGCATTTCACAGATCAGGCTGTTTTCCGATATCACAGAGGAAGACTGGGACAGAATGTTTGATGTCAATGTGAAGGGAATTTTTAATTTCTGCCGCCATCTTCTTCCGCAGATGATCTCCAGAAAATCGGGGAAGATTATCAATATATCGTCGATGTGGGGGATACAGGGAGCATCCTGTGAGGTGCATTATTCCGCTTCCAAAGCGGCTGTGATCGGATTCACAAAGGCTCTGGCGCAGGAGGTAGGACCTTCGGGAATCACCGTCAACTGCGTGGCTCCGGGCGTAATCGACACAGATATGAATGCCGGACTCGATGCGGAGGATCTGAAAAGACTGGCGGATGAAATTCCCCTGGAACGGATCGGAACACCGCGGAATGTAGCGGATATGATCATGTTTCTGGCCTCGGAAAAGGCCGAATATATTACGGGGCAGGTATTCAGTGTAAACGGAGGCATGGTACTGTAGGAACAGAAAGGAGATATGATATTATGAAAGAGCGTACGTATGTTATGCTGAAGCCGGATGCGCTTCAGAGAAATCTGATCGGAGAAATTCTCTCCCGGATCGAAAGAAAGGGCTACAAGATTGCGGACTGCAGGATGATACAGCTGTCCGAGGAGATCCTCAGAGAGCATTATGCTCATATTGCGGATAAGCCGTTTTTTCCGGAAACGCTGGAATATATGACGAGCGGTCCGGTACTCGCCATGATTGTGGAGGGCGAAAATGCGATTCAGGGAGTCCGCAGACTGATGGGCGCGACGAAGTTTGAAGACGCGCTCGCGGGAACGATACGGGGCGACTTTGCATCGGATACGACGCATAATATCATTCACGGTTCGGATTCTCCGGAAAATGCCGAAGCGGAGATCCGGAGATTTTTCGGACAGGATGCATAAACAGAAAAAAGAAAGAGAGCATAAGAGAATTTTTCAGTCTCTTGTGCTCTCTTTTTTCAGCCGTTTCTGAAAAAGCGTCTTTTTCAGTCTCTGAGATCATCCAGAAGCTGTGTCTTTTCTGCTGTCTTTTCGTCCTTTGTCTTGACGATGACGGCAGGCGAACCTGCGGCTACGCTGTCGGCAGGGATGTCCTCTGTGACGACGGAACCTGCGGCTACGACAGAGTTTTTACCGATACGGCATCCTTCCAGAACGACGGCGTTGGCGCCGATGAGTACATTATCCTCGATGATGACAGGATCTGCGCTCGGCGGTTCTAAAACACCGGCGATGACGGCTCCGGCGCCGATATGGCAGTTTTTACCGATCGTGGCTCTGGCGCCGAGTACCGCATTCATATCGATCATCGTGCCCTCGCCGATGACAGCGCCGATATTGATGACGGCTCCCATCATGATCACAGCGGATTTTTCGATCGTCACTCCGTTGCGAATGAGAGCTCCGGGTTCGATTCTCGCGTTGATCTCCGTGAGGTCGAGGAGAGGAATCGCGGAATTGCGCATGTTGTTTTCGATTTCATATTCGTCGATGAGGCTGCTGTTTTCCTCAACGGCTTTTCTGATCTCTCCGGCATCTCCGATCAGCACCCAGAAGCGTCCTGTGCCGAACTTCTTTACCTTCTGAAACGAGACGGAGGCAAGGTCGCCGGAAACGTAGGCCTTCGCCGTCGTCTGTTTTTCCGCCTCCTTGATATATCTGGCGATTTCATAAGGGTCTTTCAGGTCGTATAAATCTTTTTTCATCTGTATTTCTCTGATCCTTTATTTTTTATCCGATATTTTTTCTGATTGTCTTCGTCTGATTTTTATGATATATCCTGCCGCTGTGTTCCGCTGCAGACATCCTGTCGCAGGCTGTCCGCCGTTTCCGCGAAAAAGGGAGAATTATTTCCGGCCTGCAGCTTCTCTGAAAAAGATGACAAACCGGCAGAATCGGTTAAAACAGATCGTCCATGGAGTAAAATCCCTTTTCCTGACCGACGAGGAATTTTGCCGCTGCGACGGCGCCGTTGGCAAAAATGTCACGGGAGAATGCGGTATGTGTCAGTTCGATGACTTCATCCGGACCGGCATAGATGACAGTATGCTCTCCCGGAATCGTACCTCCGCGGACAGCGTGAATTCCGAGATCTGTCATTTCGAATTTGTCGTCTTTGCCATGTCTGCCGTAGACGTAATTTTTCTTCTTTTCACAGGCATCGCTGACTTTGTCCGCCAGGAAAAGAGCCGTTCCGCTCGGAGAATCGAGCTTGGTGGTATGATGCTTTTCGATAATTTCCACGTTGAATTTTTCTTCCAGCACAGGTGTGACGGCTTCGATGGCTTTTGCCAGCGCATTGATCCCCACAGACATATTGGCGGAGCGGAAGACAGGAATTTCCTCCGAAGCTTTTCGTATCATTTCGAAGCATTCTTCATCGAGAGCGGTGGTCGCGATGATGACGGGGGTTCTGACGTCCACAGCGTAGCGCAGGAGATTAGGAACCGCGCTGTAGTGTGAGAAATCGATGATGACGTCGGCTTTCACATCACATTCGGCAGGCGATGTGAAGACGGGATAATCGGATTTTTTTTCTCCGCTTACATCGATGCCTGCGACGACTCTCATCTCCTCTTCTGCGGCGATGATGCGGGTGAGAACCTGCCCCATACGGCCGTTGCAGCCGTTCAGTATGACATTTAACATGAAATCTTCTCCTTTTTTAAAACTGGCTGTACCGCGGGCACAGCCAGTTTTTCATCATGCAGGAAATACCGGTGAACCGATATTTCCGGAATAACAGTGAAACGGTATCCTCCCGGCCCGCAAGTCTGCCGGAGCGGACATGCAGATCGCGGAGAGGTCACGGAAACGTTTAAAGGATACCGAAAGCCTTCAGTTCCTTTTCCAGAAGCTTCATCGTGGATTCTTCCGGTTCACAGAGCGGCAGTCTGAAATTCATCCTGGAACGTCCCATGATATCGAGAGCGGCTTTGACAGGGATCGGATTGACCTCCGCGAAGAGTGCATCGATGAGCGGCTTCGCCTGAAGCTGAAGATCGATTGCTCCCCGGATATCTCCGTCAAAGAATTTCTGTACCATATCGTGTGTCGCTTTCGGTGCGACGTTGGAAAGAACGGAGATGACTCCGTCTCCGCCGAGAGCGAGGAGAGGAGTGATCATATCGTCGTTTCCGGAATAGATGGCGAAATCATCCGGAACAAGCCTGGAAATCTCCGCGCACTGAGAGATATTTCCGCTCGCTTCCTTGATGGCTACGATATTCGGATGCTTTGAAAGCTCAAGCACGGTGGACGGCTTGATGTTGACACCGGTTCTGCCGGGAACAGAATAAAGTATCATAGGGATGTTTACACTGTCGGCGATGGCGGTGTAGTGCTGAATGAGTCCCTTCTGAGTCGCTTTGTTATAATAAGGCGTGACCTGAAGGAGAGCATCTGCTCCGATCTTTTCGATTTCACGTGAGAGATTGACGCCGTGATTTGTATCGTTGCTTCCTGCACCGGCGATGACCGGAATACGTCCTTTTACTTTATCCACACAGTAGGCGACCGTCTCGATCTGTTCCTCATCCGTCATCGTGGAGGCTTCTCCGGTCGTTCCGCAGGAGATAATCGCGTCCGTTCCTTCAGCGATCTGCCATTCGATGAGTTCACCGTAATTGTCGAAATCGACAGATCCGTCTTCCTTGAATGGTGTGACGATAGCAACACCGGCTCCTCTGAAAATAGCCATAATTTACCTCCTTAGCTGCTTTCCTGATTTACCTGTCGAGCAGGAGTTCTGCGATCTGAACGGCGTTGGTAGCGGCGCCTTTACGGATATTGTCGGCCACTACCCACAGATTGATGCCGTTTTCAACGCTGAAATCGCGTCTTACCCTTCCGACGTAGACCTCG
>CALXIZ010000105.1 GCA_944388495.1 uncultured Clostridia bacterium
CTTCACTTCTTGTGCGAACCACTCTGCCGGATGATAAAACGATAATATGCAGACATATCATATAACTATATAATACGTTTTTCCTGTATCTGTGTAAAGGAAAAACGGAAACGGGCTGTATGAAGCCCGGATCCGGAGAGGGATGCCCGGGCGGACAGGCGCCGCGCCTGATATTTTTACAAAAATTTTCATTTAAGGAAAAAACGATAAATTTAAATTGACATTTTGTGGAATATGATTTATAGTGAATATGGATGGAAAATATTTACATACATGTTTACCCCGTCCCGTGCGGCGAGATGCGGCCGGGAAAGAAATATTTTCTGTCCTGTCCGAAAGACCGAATGTTGAGAAGGCGGTGATGAAAAAATTAATGATGATTATGAAAAAGTGAGAAATCAGATCGTGTGCAGGCTGACTTCTGCCGGGAGAAGCCGGTCTGTACAGGATGATATCGTGAGGGTATCATATCTCGACTTATCGGTGACATTCTGTCTTTTTACGGAGGATCCGGAAAGACGGACCAGAGGAGTCAGAAGGATTTCCGGGGAGGATCTCGGGCGATGGAAGATCGGAAAAGAGCGGCTGATCCGCGATGCATATGAAAATACTGCGGGAAGATACCGTTATCTTCTGTGCAGGCTGGCGGACCTGACAGCGGCGATCGAAAGAGACGCCGTGCGTTTTCTGCTCGATCCCATGAGCGTGATCGGAGAAATACCGGAGGTGAGAGAAGAAGACAGAGCGGGGGAGAAAAAGGAACCGTACACACTGCTGAATCATGAGCTGTTTAACGGTTCTGTCATTCTGCTGTATCCGGACAGGCTGGCAGTCTTTGCGGACAGGCTGAAGACGGATCTCATTCTCCTCCCCTCTTCTGTCAACGAACTGATATGTCTGGGCTGGAGCGAGGAGATCGACTGTGAGAAGCTGCGGGAGATCGTCAGATCGATCAACCGCACCTGTGTCAGTGATGAGGATTTTCTCAGCGACAGCCTGTACCGGTACTGCCGTGAGAAAAACTGTGTGGAGGTGATTCCCGCGCACAGCGCGGCGGGACGCCGTGTAAAAGAGCAGGAGTGACGGCAGGAAAATGCGGGTCATGATCAGAATGAAGCGGCTGCGGAGGAAAGGAGAAAAAAATTGGAAGCGGATAGAAAAAAGAAAGGGCTGAGAAAGGGCACGGCACTTCTGTGTGCTCTGTCGGTACTGATATCCGGATGCTTCAGCGGATACGGACTTTTTTCTCATGCGGCCGGAGAAACGTATGACTATTATGTCCGTGTCTCCGCCTCGGGAGATGACATGACGGCAGAGGTGAACAGCGACAAAGCCTTTTGCGATATTCAGCTGGCGTATGATGCGCTGCTCTGCCGCTGGGCTGCCGGAGGAGGCGACAGACAGGCAGAACTGGGAATTATCCTCGATACGGATATCACGGTGGAATCGGCCTTCATGATGGGAATCGGAGAACGGTACGGGCGCGCGCATGACGGCACGGATACCGATGCTCAGACAGGTCAGTATCAGCGGCTCGAAGTCGATACGAAAAAACTGTCAGATATCACGTATAACGATTATACTCTGACGCTGGACGGACAGGGACACACCATTTCCCCGGATCCGGATTCTATGTGGAGCACTTTTTCCCCGTATGCGATCACGAATGACCGTTATCGCTCTTCCGTCATGATGGCGGCAAACGGGGGGAGCATCACGCTGAAGAATGTCGTCTTTGACGGACAGGAAAAAGATGTTACGGGAGTATTTCTCTATAATAATACTTATCATGAAAATACAGGCGTGAAAGAGCTCAACGTGACGGGATGTACCTTCCGCGATTTCTGCCCTCAGCAGAGCACTCAGTACGGAGGAGGTCTCGGAACTGCGACCTTCGGCTCTTCTCACGGCGTCGCCTGTGAGATTTCCGTTGAAGGATGCCTTTTTGAAAATAACCACTCAAATACGGGAGCCGTCACATACGGCGGAGCTCTTTATGCGGGAAGGGATGTGAGATGTGTCGTACGGGACAGCAGCTTTACCGGAAACAGTGCGAATACCGGCGGAGCTGCCGCGGTTTACAGCGGTCTTCTCGATATAGACGGCAGCTGTACTTTTTCCGGAAACGAAGCTTCACAGAGAGGCGGAACGATTCATGATGCCGGAACTGTCATTCTGAAGGATATGGATTCTTCCTCCTTCAAAGGAGGTCACTGCGGACAGTTCGGAGGAGCTGTTACAGTAGCATCAAATCCCGACTTTACCGGCCGTCTGGTGCTGGATCACTGCAGCATTCAGGGATTTACCGCCGGCAATGCCGGAGGAGGCATTTATGTCTATTCCGGTTCGGAGGTTTATCTGTACGGCGGATCCGGTGTGACGGGAAACTTCAATCAGGAGAATATCAATAACGAGCAGGTGTCCTATGCTTCGAATATTCATGCTGCGTCTTCCTCGGCGAAACTATATGCCGGAGGAGTGACAGGGCAGACAGGCATTTCGACGTCGAATCCGGCGGAACGGAAGGTTCTCGTCTATTCTGCCGGGGAAGAAGCTGTATCGGAGCTCAATGAGGAGATCAGACGGCTCGGAGGAACGCAGTCGTACGGAACCTGTTCGATGGATGAGTCTTTTTCAGAAGAGGACTTCGGGCGGATCACTTACGATTCTGAAGTCTACAGGCTGGTACAGGATCGGGAAATGCCGGACAATATGTGGTTGGAGATATCGGCGGGATCCTATATTTTCTGGGATCTCAACATACCGGGAATCGCTTCGCCGGAGGCGGTTCAGGGAACGGCGGGCGGCACGGAAGAAGCGCCTGAGGTATCGGCCGAGCTCACATCGCAGAATATGGTCTATCAGTTTAAAGGCTGGTATACAGAAGCCGCGGGAGGTGAAAAGATCACTTCAGGCGTCTATCCTCAGAACGGCGTACAGGTGTACTATGCTCAGTGGGAGCTGAAAGAGAACTCCGTCAGCCCTCCGGAGACGGAAAGCAGTTATTTTACCGTCTTTTTCGACCGGAATTATGACGGAGGAGGCATTACCGGAGAACTGGTGGGCGATACCGTGCTGACTGTGACAGTTACCCGTGCCGACGGCACGGAGCAGATTCTTGAGTATCATCTCATGCCGCTGGGATTTTCCTTCCCGGATGATCCGGTGAGAGAAGGATACGACTTTGAAGGATGGTCGCTGACGTCAGACAATTCCTCAGGAGTCGTGGAGACAGCCTACAGACCGTCAGAGAGTGTGACACTGTTTGCAGTCTGGAAAGCGCGCCGGCATACACTGACCTGGAATGCCGGAGAAGAAGCGGTAAGGACGACGCAGCAGGATTACGGTTCGGCGGTCGAAGTTCCGGAGGCGCCGGAGCGGGAAGGCTACGAGTTTGCCGGCTGGTTTCTGGATGAGGAATGTACGGTGGCGCTTACCGGCGGAGAGAGAGTATATGAAGATACTGTCTATTATGCGAAGTGGAGCGCCGGCTCCTGTCTCATCAGCTGGGACGCCGGATATACGGGCGGAGCCGTGACAGCGGTGCGCCAGGATTACGGAGAGGCGCTGCTGATTCAGCAGAAGCCCGAGCGTTCCGGATATGAATTCGCGGGCTGGTACACGGGCAGAGACGGCAGCGGAATCCGTGCGGAAAACTACGGTACGGTGAAGGAAAATGTCACATTTTATGCCTGCTGGTCCCACGGGACGACAGATTACGATGTCGAAATACGCTGGGATGATTTTTCCGACAATGACGGAATGAGACCGGAGAACATAACGGTGGTTCTGCTGCGAAACGGCGTCGAAACGGGAGAGGTGTGCACGCTGACAGAAGCGGACGCGTCCGCCGAGGATAGTAATATCTGGGAATACACCTTTGAGGATCTGCCGCTGTCGGACGATGTTTCCTCCCGCTATGTCTACTCGGCGGCGGTAAAGGGAAGCATTTCGGATGAATATGAGTATGATGCGGACTTTTCTTCCGCTGCATATGCCGGGTACATCCATATGACTCACAGTCTGGTGCTGACCGATCTGCCGGTCTATATCGCCTGGAATGACGACAGAGATAACGACGGCTACCGTCCGTCTTCTGTGAGGGTAAAGCTGACGGCAGACGGAGAAACGGCCGCGGAGGCGGATTTCTTTTATCGTGAAGGCAGGTATCAGCCGGCCGAGGTTTCTCTGGCAGGAGAAGGTGAAACGTGGCAGTATCTCTTCCGCGGATTCCAGAAGTACCGTCAGAACGGCACTCAGAAAGGGCAGGAGATACAGTACGGTATCATCGTGGAGGAGATCACGCGCGGAGATCTGGACGTCTACGATATCGAATACAGCGGCTGTACCGCGATTCTGTCTCACGGAACCGACATGCTGTCAAAAGCTGTGACAGTGGAATGGGATGACAGCAATAATCAGGATAACAGAAGGCCGGCGAATATCGTGGTGCAGCTTTATGCGGACAAAGCCGCTGTGGCAAACAGATATGTGACGCTGTCGGATGCCAACGGCTGGACATACATATGGAACGGCCTTCCGAAATATACTGATGAGGGAACACTGATTCACTATGAAGCCGGCGTCGTCAGCACACTGACAGATTATACGGCATCCTGCGCAGGCATGGTGGTACGGCTGACTTATGTACCGGAAAATACGTCGATTTCCGCCGGAATCACCTGGGCGGATGAAGAAAATGCGGACGGAATAAGGCCGGATTATCTGCTGGCAGAACTCATCGCCGACGGTGAGCCTACAGGGGATATACAGACGATATCCGCTGAGGGAAACTGGTCCGTGACATGGAAAAATTATCCGTATTATGCCGGCGGAAAGCGGATTGAATATACGTTCCGGATAGAAGAACCGGAAGGCTATCAGGTTTCTTACTACGGAAAGTATGATTCTTCGGGATTGTCGGCGGTACTGACTCGGGAGAAAGTCCGCCGCGATATCACGGTTACCGTCGTCTGGAAAGACGGAAGCGGCCCGGACAGGATGAATCCGGATTCTCTGACGCTTCAGCTGTATGACGATGCGCGGAAAGAGGGAGAATATGTCTATAGGGGAGATTTCACGAAGGAGGCGGAGTATGAAGTACAGGGCAGTCTTGTCTGGACCTTCCGTTTCTGTGATCTGCCGGTTCTGTCGCAGGATGATCCGGACCGGGAGGTGAAGTATCTGTATTATATCGAACAGGAAGAAATGAAAAAACTCGAAAAAGCCGGGTTTACGGCGGACTATAACGGATATGAAACAGACTCCAATGTATACAGCGGAAATGACGAAACCTGTTTTCTCTATCTGTCGGAAGACGGAGAGACGGCCGTTCAGGAGAACGGAGACGCAGGGGAGGATAAAGAAAATATCAGTCAGGGAAGCGGTCCGGGCGGCGGAAGTGCGCAGAAGCCTGCGGATCAGGATGAACAGAAAGATGCGGAAAAGACCGGAGACGAAGAATCCGGACAGAATACACAGATTGCGTCAGAAAAAGAACAGAGCAGCGCGGATCTTTCCGAATGGTTCGATACAGAGACAAAAGACGCCTATATGCATGGCTATCCGGACGGTTCCTTCCGTGCCGACGGATTGATGACACGCGCAGAAGCGGCGCAGATGTTTTTTAATCTTCTGAAAGATCACGGAAGCAGCGTATCGGTGCGTTTCCGGGATGTCAGCGAAGACTGCTGGTATGCGGATGCGGCCGGCAGGCTCGCGGAGCTGGGCATCATCAACGGCTATCCGGACGGAACGTTCTGCGGCGGCCGCACGATCACACGCGCGGAATTTGCGGCGATGGCGGCCCGTTTCGCAGGCGCGGAAAGCGCGGAGAATGTCTCCTGTTCTTACAGCGATGTCTTAAAAGGCGGATGGGCCAGCAAAGCGATCGCGTCAGCGACGGCGTACGGCTGGCTTCAGGGCTATCCGGACGGCACATTCCGGCCGGAGGATGACATTACACGCGCAGAGGTCTGCACAGCTGTCAACAGAATGCTCGGAAGAAGTGCGGGTACAGCGCCGGTCCGGGAAAACAGCGAAGAAATGAGTTCCTTTTATGATCTCAGCGAGACGCACTGGGCATATTTCGAGATCGCAGAGGCGGTTTGCGCATACAATTTCAGTGACACAGGCAGGTAATGAGGTATGGGAAAAAAGAGAATGAAAAGACGTCTGACCGCGATTCTTCTGTGTGCCGCGGTATCTCTGACTTCTGTGCCGTTTCCGTCCTTCGGGACGGAGACGGCCGTCCCTCTCAAGGGCTCTCCGGAAACGGCGGAAGCAGCGGGAGAAAAGACAGAAGCGGCAGAGAAAGCGGACAGAACAGGCGGAGCGGGAGAAAAAAACACACCTTCCGTATTTTATGTAAGTGAAAGCGGAAGCGACCGAAGCGGAGACGGATCGGCAGATTTTCCGTATGCGTCGGTACAGAAGGCATACGATGAGACAGAAGAAACCGGCCATATTATCGTAACGGGCACGATAGTGATCGAAGACTATATGGACATCCTCCGGTTTGAAGAGGACAAGTCAGTCAGAATCACAGGTGAAAATGACGGCTGTATCGTCTATGACGGCGATCAGAACATCGATCCGGCATCGGCGGTCATGACTGTTTCCGCCGGCTCTGTACAGCTCAGCGATATTACCGTGAAGATGCCGGATATACGCGGAAAGAACGGACGAGTACTTCATGTATCCGGAACGGCGGAGGTGACAGTGGGAGAAGCTGCAGTCATAGAAAACGGCTACCTGGCGTCTTCTTCCGGAAATATTTTCGCAGCTGACGGAGGAACGGTGATTCTGGACGGAGGAACGGTGAGAAACGGTTATCTGGCGATATCGAACGCGGACGCCTATGGCGCGGGTGTCTTTGTGGGAGACGGCGGAACCTTTCTCATGAAATCCGGAGAAATCACAGGCAATACAGCACGCGCCACCGTTTCCAGCTACAGCACGTTCGGCGGCGGAGCGGCGGTAGCGGCCGGCGGAACCTTTGTGATGACCGGCGGTACAATCAGCGGAAATGAAGCGGAAGGCGGAGGAGGCGGATTTTACATACAGAACGGAGCTTCCGTGACGTTTGATGCGTCCGTTTCAGGCGGCAGTCCGGCGATAACAGACAATTTTCTGAGAAAAAACGGTGTACGGGAAGAAAATAATCTGTATTTCGGCGGGAAGGCGACAGCATTTCTGAGCGGCAGCATGGCCGGCGCCGAAATCGGAGTGACGTGTGAGGACGATTATTACGGAAGAGTCGTCTTTCAGCCTTCCGGCGGCAATGTGATCAGCGCTGCGGATGAAGAAGCTTTTTACTATGACGGAGGAGCTTATGATATCCGTCTCGATTCCTTTATAGACGCGAAAGGAAATCTGATCCTGTGGTACCGGATGGTGGACGTGGACATCATCGGCGATCATATCACGTCTTCCAATCCGGCGGAGGAGACTCCTGCCGATCTGGACTATGAGACTGTGATCACGGCGGATGAAGGCTACCGTCTGCCGGAGAAAATTTCCGTACAGACAGGAGAAAAAAATCTCTCCGAAGAAGAATATGTCTGGGATCCTCAGACAGGACAGCTTCTGATCGAAGCGGAACAGATCGGGGGAGATATCGTAATCCGTATCGATGCTGTGGAAGAGACAGAGACGTACGTCGGGTATACGATATGTCACTACGTGGAAAGGGTTGACAGCGGTTCAAATCCGGAGACAGAAACTTCCGGTCCGGATACCGTCACAGTGACAGATGCATCCGGAACAGAGCGTACATATTATCTCTATACAGAAGTGACTTATCATGACGGCGTGCCGGGAAGTCTTCAGGATCTGAAAGACTGTCTCATGGACTGCGGAGAGGCAGCGATGCACACTCTTTCCATCGGAGGATTCATTCCGGCTGATTTTAATGAATACGAACATGAGATAGAAGAGGACGGTTCCACTGTGATAAGCTGGTACTATAATCGTTCCGATGTCGACGTTCATTTTGACGGAAACGGAGGAACGCCGTCACAGACTGAGATGACGGTAAAATACGGCTCCTGTTTCGGAAAACTGGCTTCGGCGTCCCGCAGCGGATATACATTTGACGGATGGTACACAGAAAAGGACGGAGGAACGGAAGTGACGTCAGATCAGATCTGCATGGAGACGGAGGAAATCACGCTTTATGCCCGCTGGACGAAGAACGGCAGCGGCGGAGGCGGCGGTACGGCGCATGAACCGCAGAATCCTCCGTCCTCCGGAGGCGGCACGGGAGGCAGCGGAAGCGGAGACAGACCGCAGGAGGACGATTCACAGCAGGATGATCCTCAGCAGAACACCGGACAGGCGCTGCTGACAGGAGAACATATCAGATATATGCAGGGATATCCGGACTTAACCTTCCGCCCTGACGGAAATATGACGCGTGCCGAAGCGGCTCAGATGTTCTGCAATCTGCTCAGTGAAAAAACGGACGCCGCTTCCGTCTCTTACAGCGATGTGAAAGCATCCGCCTGGTATGCCGGCGCGGTGGGCATACTGTCAGAACTCGGAATCGTAAAGGGTTATGAGGACGGAAGCTTCCGTCCGGATGACGAAATTTCCCGCGCCGAGTTCGTAGCCATGATTTCCCGCTTTTTCGACATGAAGCCGGCGCAGGACTGTGAGTTCCCCGATATTGAGGAAGAATGCTGGTATTATGATATCGTGGCTTCCGCGTCCTCACAGGGATGGATCACGGGCTACGGGGACGGTACTTTCCGGCCGGAAAGCAGTATTTCACGGGCGGAAGTGGCGGCTGTCACCAACCGCGCTCTCGGACGCAGTGCGGACGCGGAGTTTATCCGTCAGCACAGAGAGGAGCTGATTTCATTCCCTGATCTGGCGGAAAGCCACTGGGCATATCATACGGTCATGGAAACCGTGAACGGGCACGATTATGAAAAGGGCGAAGAGACGGAGGAAATCTGGACAGGCCTGAAATAGCGGACGGATTCCGGAAAGACGTTTCCGGGGAGACATTTTTCAGGAAGCAGTTTTTTTCGGATGAAGCGTTTTCCGGAAAAAAAGCTATGCAGACTGAAATGAAAAATAAAAAAATTTTCCTCTACATGTTTCTGTAGAAAAGCAAGGCTGAAATGAAGTATAATAATTCTGGCAGATCCTGATATTATTTCACATGCAGAGCGTATGAACCCGCCGTATACTGGTGTGTTCTGCAGAAATGGAGGAGAAAGAGAATGGAAAATTATTCAGGTTATGACAAGTTCAGAAATTGCTTTGTCTGCAGCCCGACCAATCCTATCGGTCTTCATATGACAAACTCATATGTCGGTGAAAGATCTCACATGGAAATCGTGCCGAATGAAAACATGTGCGGGCTGAACGGCATCATGCACGGCGGCTTTTCTCTGATGATCATGGACGAGATCATGTATTATGCGGTGGATTACTTCGGCGTGGACAGCGTGACGCTGCATTCAGACTGCGATTTCAAAAGTCCTGCTGTCATCGGACATAAGCTCATAGCGGAAGGCTGGGTGACGAAGCGCGACGGGAAAAAGTTCTATGCGGCAGGGGAGCTGAGAGATGCGGAGACCGGTATGGTGGTCGTGACGGCGACAGGATTGTATTATGAGATGGATCTGTCAAAATTCCTTCCGGATGAGGAATGATCTGATAAAAAACAGAAAGAACGGGAAAAACAGTCTGAGAAAACATCAGAACAGTCTGCCCCGGAGCGGAGAAATCATCGGAAAAGATGAAAGCACCGTTTCCGGGGCTTATATATATCATAAAAAATTAAGAATATCTGTAAAATTTTCCTGCCCCTGAAGTTTTGTGTGGTGATATAATGAAAAATATCGAATAAAATAATAGTCAAAAAAAGGGGATACGGGAGGAGATCTGAGTATGGACGTAGACGTAGTAATAGTAGACGATGAAAAACCGATCGCTGATCTGGTGGAACTTTATCTGCAGAACGAAGGATATACGATTCACAAGTTCTATACGGGAAAAGAGGCCCTCGACTATATCGAATCGGGACATACGGATATCGCCGTACTCGATCTTATGCTTCCCGATATCGACGGCTTTACGATCTGCAAGACGATCCGCGAGAAATACTATTTTCCGATCATCATGCTTACCGCGAAAGTCGAAGATGTGGACAAGATCATGGGTCTGACGATCGGAGCGGACGATTATATCACAAAACCATTCAACCCGCTGGAGCTGGTGGCCAGAGTCAAGACACAGCTGCGCAGGACGACGCAGTATAATCAGAATTATGCAGGAGCTTCCGGAAAACCGCAGGAAAATGATGAGATCGAGATCAGGGGTCTCGTTCTGAACAAGTCATCGCATAAGTGCTGGCTGTATGATAATCCGGTCACACTGACGCCTCTGGAATTTTCGATTCTGTGGTATCTGTGCGAACATCAGGGAAAGGTCGTTTCCTCGGAGCAGCTCTTTGAAGACGTCTGGGGTGAAAAATTTCTGGACAACAATAATACGGTCATGGCCCATATCGGAAGGCTGCGGGAAAAACTGAATGATTCCTACCGCAATCCGAAATTTATCAAGACGGTGTGGGGAGTTGGATATCAGATTGAGTAAATCAAAGCGGAGCATGAGAAGATTCCGGCGTTCGCTGTCGATGAGGATTTTCCGGAAATATCTGTTCACCTCGATCATTTTTACCTTTTCCATGATTGTTTTCATGATCTGTTCGAAGATTTTTCTCGGAAATTATATCTGGTATGACGATTCTTTCGTATATCAGATTCTCCACTGGATCGACGAAAATGCGATGTTCACGATTATCTTCGTCAGCGTGGTGGGATGGGTACTTATCTTTTTCTACTACTGGCTGAAGACCTTCCGCTATCTGGAGCGACTGATCTATGCGACAGAGGAGCTCTATGAATCTGACGATCTGATCGAGCTTCCGGATGAGCTGAAGGAAGTAGAAAATATTCTCAATGAAATAAAACTCAAGATTCAGCATAATGAGCGGGCTGCGAGAGAGGCGGAGCAGAGAAAGAATGATCTTGTCGTCTATCTGGCTCACGATCTGAAGACGCCTCTGACCTCGGTCATAGGGTATCTTACTCTTCTGAAGGAAGAAGCGGGAATTTCACCCGAGCTTCGTCAGAAGTATCTCTCCATCACACTGGACTGTGCGGAACGCCTGGAAGATCTCATCAACGAGTTTTTCGAGATCACGAGATTCAATCTTACGCATATCACGCTGGAGATGTCGAAAGTAAATGTGAAGCGCATGTTTGAACAGATCGTCTTTGAATTCAATCCGGTGATGAGGGAAAAAAGACTTACCTGCAGAATCGAGGCAGACCCGGAGATCGTCATCCGGTGCGACGGGGATAAAATACAGAGAGTTTTCGATAATCTGGTGCGAAATGCGGTAAACTACAGCTTTTCCGACACGGAGATTTTTCTGAGTGCCCGGGAGCGCGGAGAAAATATCGTCTGTGTCTGTGAAAACTGCGGAAATACGATTCCGGAGGAGAAGCTGGACCGGCTGTTTGAACAGTTTTACCGCCTGGATGCGGCCCGCGCTACGCGTTCCGGGGGCGCCGGCCTCGGTCTGGCGATCGCAAAAGAAATCGTCGAGCTTCACGGCGGCAGAATCCGCGCCGAAAGCCGCGATAATATCATACGCTTCACCGTGGTTCTGCCGAAGGGACTGACAGAAGCAAAGGACTGATTCCGCTGCAGAAAATCTGCATGGATTCGTCCGGTAGGAAAAAAATCAGATTTTCTGCCGGAAATCTCAAGAAATACTTCATATCGGTTTTAAGAAAAAAATCCGCTGTTCCGGTACGATAGACGTACGGAGAGCGGATTTTATCATTTCGGCTGCAGCGCCGCTCTTCCTTCAGAGCCGGAAAACCGGCACGAAAAAGCAGAGGGAGGCTGTATTTATGAACAGAGATTCCGCTTATTCGGAAGCGGCGGAACGGAGAGTTTCCGCTTCGGAGAAAAAGCGCAGAAAAAAGAAGGAACGGCGCAGACGCAGGAGAAAATATCTGCTCGTTTCCATTGCTGCGGTGATCGCTGCCGCCGTGATCGCTGCCCGTCTCACAGGGATTCCGGACGGAGAACCGGGTATTGAAGCCGGAGAGAGCGGCAGCCTGTATCAGGCGGCAGGAGCCGGAAGCGCGCAGGAAGGACAGATCGGGGAACAGATCGATGAACTGCGGATTCTGGAACGGGAATATCCTCAGCTGGAGGACGTGGTAAAAAATATTTCGGACTACCCGCAGGAAGCCGTAGATATGTTTCTGACAAACAGAGAGACGATTGATTACCTGACCGATTATCCGAAAGAATACGGAAAGAGTCATACGATGCGTATCAGCCGCAAAGATTATCAGGGGAAAATACCGATGCTGCTGCAGTGGGACGAACGCTGGGGATATGAATCGTACGGCAGCGGACTTATCGGATGGACCGGCTGCGGGCCGACATGCCTGTCCATGGCGGCAGTGGGACTGACGGGTGATACGGGATG
>CALXIZ010000106.1 GCA_944388495.1 uncultured Clostridia bacterium
TACAAAATCTCTGCACTATGTTGTTTTCAATGTTCGTTTCCCTGCCCACCGGACAGGTTTCCGGTCTTTTCAGCTTCCGCTGTCTTTTCCGGACCGGCCCGGACCGTGTGTTCCGAACCGTTCTCGCTGTGAAGCGTTTGTTTTCGTTTTCATCAGCGAACTTTTATATAATAGCATCGTTTTCCGTATCTGTCAACAGCTTTTTTTATTTTTTTAAATTTTTCTTTCTGATGACTTCGGATCGATACCGCTGCTGTTCTCACAGCAGAAATCATTATAGCTATTTATCCTGTGTGTGTCAACAGGAAATTTATATTTTTTTATTTTATTTGACGTTTCCATGTCTGATGGCGGGAACTTTACGGTATAATCAGCTGAAACACTCCGACAGCGGCTGAGCCGATACGTTCAGAAGCCGGTTTATTTCAGGCCTGCATCTTCCCAGTCCTTTTTAAACTGAGCGATGCCCTGATCTGTCAGAGGATGTCTGAACATCTTTTTCAGTACTCCGAAAGGAACCGTTGCGATATCCGCTCCTGCCCTCGCACAGTCGAGTACGTGCATCGGCGTGCGGATGCTGGCGGCGATGATTTTCGTCCCGATCTCGTGAAGAGCGAAGATTGTCACGATATCTTCGATCACCCGTAAGCCTTCATTTCCGATGTCGTCGAGGCGCCCTACAAACGGACTGACATAAGAAGCTCCTGCTCTTGCGGCCAGAAGAGCCTGCGCCGCGGAGAAAATCAGCGTGACATTCGTCTTTATGTCTTCCTTCGACAGAACATGTACCGCCTTGAGGCCTTCCTCTGTCATCGGAATTTTGATCGTAATATTCGGATGAATGGCCGCCAGCTCTCTTCCCTCTGCAATCATTCCTTCCGCATCATCCGCCATGACCTCCGCGCTGATCGACCCATCCACAATGCCGGTAATCTCTTTCACCACTGTTTTAAAATCACGGCCTTCTTTTGCGATCAGACTCGGATTTGTCGTCACACCCGATACGATTCCCCAGGAAGCCGCTTCACGGATTTCATCCGTATTTGCCGTATCCACAAAAATGTACATTTCTTTCAAACCTTCCTTTCCGATAACTCCGGCGGTGTTTCTGCACTGCTGCAGCAACCGATTTCTGTTTCTCAATTTTTCTGTCTGAAATTTTATTCTATTATATTATATACGTTTTCTCTTTCCTGTTAAATGATTAAAAGAGCAGACAGCACAACAAAAAGCCCGAAGGCACGCGATGTCTCCGGGCTTGCTGTATTCTCCGTCTGCAGACCGGAGAATGTTTTTCATTTAATTAAGGAGGTGTCCTGCCGCCGTACCGTATCGTCTCAGGAAATCAGATTCCCTGAGCGATCATCGCGTCTGCGACTTTCTTGAATCCGGCAACATTCGCTCCGACAACGAGATCTCCCTCGCAGCCGACTTCTTTTGCCGCTTCCGCACAGTTCTTATAGATATTTCTCATGATGTCATGCAGCTTTTCGTCCGTCTCTTCAAACGTCCAAGACAGGCGGATGCTGTTCTGGGACATTTCGAGTCCGGAAGTCGCTACACCGCCGGCATTTGATGCCTTGGCAGGTGCAAAGAGAATACCGGCCTGCTGGAATGCCGCAACCGCTTCCGGCGTACACGGCATGTTTGCGCCTTCGGCAACAGCAGTCACGCCGTTTGCGATCAGAGTCTGCGCAGCCGCGCCGTCCAGTTCATTCTGCGTTGCACAAGGGAGCGCGATATCACAAGGTGTTTCCCAGATACCTCTGCTGCCTTCCACATATTCAGCGGAAGGAACGTAATCGAGGTAAGTCTTGATTCTCGCTCTCTTTACTTCCTTGATTTCCTGGATGATCTTATAGTCAATGCCGTTTTTGTCCACGATGTAACCGCTGGAATCACTCATAGCGATGACTTTTCCGCCCAGCTGTGTCGCCTTCTGATTCGCATAGATCGCTACATTTCCGCTGCCTGAAATGACAACATTCCTGCCCTCAAACGACTTGCCGTTCGCTTTGAGCATCTCGTCCGCATAGTAGCAGAGACCGTAGCCTGTCGCTTCCGTACGCGCCAGAGAACCGCCGAAGCTGAGTCCTTTTCCGGTGAGAACGCCTGTAAATTCGTTTCTGATCTTTTTATACTGGCCGAACAGATAGCCGATCTCTCTTCCGCCTACGCCGATATCTCCCGCAGGAACGTCCGTATCCGGGCCGATATGCCTGCAGAGTTCTGTCATAAATGCCTGACAGAAGCGCATGACCTCTGCGTCGGACTTGCCCTTCGGGTCGAAATCCGAACCGCCCTTGCCGCCTCCCATAGGAAGACCTGTCAGAGAATTTTTGAAAATCTGCTCAAATCCGAGGAACTTCAGAATCGATGCATTGACGCTCGGATGGAATCTGAGACCGCCCTTGTAAGGCCCGATCGCGGAGTTGAACTGAACACGGTAGCCGCGGTTAACCTGGATATTTCCGTTATCGTCCTCCCAGGTCACCTTGAACTGAACCAGTCTTTCCGGCTCTACAATACGCTCTATAATCGCATTTTTCTGGTATCTGTCGTCTTTTTCGATTAAAGGCTGCAGGGATTCGAGCACCTCAAAGACAGCCTGAAGATATTCCGGCTGATACGAATAGCGCTCTGCCAGTCCGTCATAAACACCTTTAAGATATTCATTCGTAAGTGCCATATCTTTTTCTCCTTCTATATCATAATATGCCGCATTTGTCATATGCGTGTCCCGCTTCTGTGCGGTCTGTCCCGATACATTTTCCATTATACTAGAATTTTTGTCTTTGTGTACAACAAAATCGAATTCGTATACTAAAATACAATTTTTCTATTGTATACATAAATGCCGGAATCCGGTATTTCGCTGATCTTTTTTCCCTATGACTTTCGATGTTTCTTTCACCGTCCGTCCGGAAGAAAAAGACTCCCGCCATACCCGGTATTCCGGCATGTATTTGTTCCGTATTTTTTGCTCTTCAGGCTCGCATCGCCCTCCGAAACCCGTGTCCGACGCGTGTGCAGGTGCGTCTTTCAGATTTTTTCTGTCCTTATTTATCAGGACAGAAGCGCCTGATCGTTAGCGAATTTTTCTCCGCTGACCTGCTCGAATTTCTGCAGCAGATCCTCGACAGTCAGTTTTTTCTTTTCCTCTCCGCCGATGTCGAGAACAATCTGACCTTCGCTCATCATGACGAGACGGTTTCCGTGAGTGATAGCATCGTTCATATTATGAGTGACCATCATCGCGGTCAGCTGATTCTCCGCAATGATCTTATCGGAAAGTTCCAGAACCTTCGCGGCGGTTTTCGGATCCAGCGCCGCCGTATGTTCGTCCAGCAGAAGCAGCTTCGGCTTCTGGATCGTCGCCATCAGAAGCGTCAGCGCCTGGCGCTGGCCGCCGGAGAGCAGTCCTACTTTACTCGTCATACGATCCTCAAGGCCCAGATCGAGCTGTTTGAGCATTTCCTTAAACTGCTGTTTTTCTTTTTTCGTAATTCCGGGGCGCAGCGTACGGCTTTTTCCTCTGCGCACGGCAATGGCCAGATTTTCCTGAATTTCCATCGTTGCAGCCGTTCCGTTCATCGGGTCCTGAAAAACTCTGCCGAGATATTTTGCACGCTTATGTTCCGGCAGACCGGCTACGTTCACTCCGTCCAGAAGGATGCTTCCGGAATCGATCGGCCAGACTCCGGCTACGGCATTGAGCATCGTCGACTTGCCGGCTCCGTTTCCTCCGATTACCGTAACAAAATCGCCGTCATTCAGCGTGAGAGAAACGCCCCGCAGAGCGACTTTCTCATTGACGGTGCCTTTGTTAAAGGTCTTGCAGATATTTTTGATTTCCAGCATCTCACTCCGCTCCTTTCTTCGCCGCTTTGGCAAATGAAGTATTGTACTTGTTCTTCAGATAAGGAACCGCAAGGAACAGCGCCACTACGATCGCCGAGAACAGCTTCATGTTGTCGGACGGCAGACCGAGCCAGAGCACGAAGGTGATGACGAGATAGTAGATGATCGCGCCGATGGCCGCAAACAGAAGTTTGAGCGCAAAGTTCATATATTTTCCGAAAATGGCCGTACCGATGACTTCACCGATGATGACGGCAGCCAGGCCGATGACGATCGCGCCGCGTCCCATATTGACATCGGCGTTGCCCTGATACTGAGCGATGAGAGCGCCGGACAGACCTACCAGACCGTTTGAGAGCGCCAGGCCGATGACCTTTGCCTTGCCTGTGCTGATGCCCTGCGCCCGTGACATATTTTCATTGCATCCCGTACAGCGGATCGTATATCCCTGTTCCGTACCGAAGTACCAGTAAAGGAGCGCAATAATGATGATAAGGAAGATCACTCCCACCATGATCGCCTCGGAGATATAACGGAGAGAAACCACCAGATCGTACTGATCCACGCTCACCGCCTGGTTTGATTTCCCCATGATATTCAAGTTTATGGAATAGAGTGCGATCTGCGTCAGAATACCCGCAAGAATATCCGGTATCCCCAGCAGTGTGTGGAGCACACCGGTTATGAGTCCTGCGAGTATACCGGAAATAAAGGATGCGATAAGTACCAGATAAGGCGGACATCCCGCAAGAATCAGCATGACAGCCACAGCGCCGCCGAGTCCGAGAGTTCCGTCTACCGTCAGATCCGCAAAATTCAGAATTTTATAAGTGATAAAAACGCCGATCGCCATTATGCCCCAGATCAGCCCCTGGGCGACCGAACCGGGCATCGCCCGGAACAGATCAAGAATTTCAAGGTCGAACATATTTTTTTCCTCCGCCGCAAAAACCAGCGATAATAAAATTACCGCTGGTCATGTCTGCTTTATATTCTGCTTTATCTGCAGATGCCTGCAAAATCCGCTGATGTCATCTGCCCGGAAAGCCTGTCCCGATCATGCAGGATCTGTCCGGCCGGAAAAACAGACAGCACAGATTTTCTGCAGACAGCTGTTTTTCAGTTATCGATTATTCCTCATTATTCTGCGGCGATCGCTTCATATCCTTCCGGAATGGTGATACCCAGCGCTTCGCAGATAGTCGGATTGTACTTCTTTGTTACGTTTTCCGCAGTCTGAACTTCCATCGTTCCCGGATCCGCACCGTTTTCGAGGATCTCATATGCCATCTCGCCTGCCGCATAGCCGATATCGTAATAGCTGATCGTCAGCGTCGCGATACCGCATCCGCTGCAGATGCCCTCTTCTCCGGCGATGACAGGAATGCCTTCCGGCTGCGCGATATTATTTACGATTTCCGTATTTCCGGCCATCGTATTGTCTGTCGGGATGTAGAGACAGTCGCAGTCCGCTATCGCGGAAGTCGTTACCGCCTGGATTTCGTTGGAATCTGCTGCAGCATATTCTTCATAGGCGATGCCCATCTCGTCGAGATACTTTTCGATCTCCCCGATCTGATAAGCGGAGTTAGCCTCTGCGGAGCAGTATAACAGGCCTACCTTCTGAACGTCAGGAACCAGTTCTTTTATCATCTCCGCCTGCTCTTTCAGAGGAGCCAGGTCGGATGTACCCGTTACATTTGTACCGCTTGCACCTGTCCAGTCCGTGATGTTCAGAGCGGTACCGTAATCCGTGATGCTCGTGGCAACGATCGGAATGTCGGCTGTAGCGGCAGACGCTGCCTGCAGCGCATTTGTACCGTTCGCCATGATCAGATCCACATTTCCGGATACAAAGCCCTGGCTGATCGTGGAGCAGTTGGCCTGCTCGTTCTGGGCGTTCTGCGTATCGAATTTCACGCCGTCCTCGCCGAGCTTGTCGATCAGAGCCTGTTTGAATCCTTCCGTAGCTTCGTCGAGAGCCGGGTGCTCCAGCTGCTGAACGATACCTATCTGATAAGCATCCGCACTTCCGGATTCCGCCGAGCTTCCGTTATTGGAAGACTCTCCGCCGCATCCGGCCATCGTCATCATGAGCATAGCGATAACCGCGATGACAGAGACAAATTTCATCTTTCTCTTCATAACTTTTCACCTTTCCATAAACGTTATTTTCCGGATAAATGCATCCGTCCGGCAGAACAATATTCTCTTCCGCATATACTATTTTACGGTTATGCAGTAAAGTGAACGGGGAAAAACAAAACGCCTGCCTTCCGTTTTTCTAACAAGAGACAGGCGTTCCAATCCGCTGTCCGGATCTTTCATCCGTTCTGTCTGCTGACACATTTATTTACACATATTATAAGACCGTGCCACCATATAGTCAATAACGAAATTTTTATGTGTTTCATACAGCGTTCCGTCAGCGTCTGATCCTCGTTTCCGCGCTGAATTCGTGCCGTTTCTGTCTTTCCGGAAGCTGTGCCAGAATGATAGCGGCAAACATGAGGATACAGCCGGCGATTTCTCTCGCGCCCATACTCTGGCCGAGAATAACCCAGCCCGCGATGACGGAAATCACCGATTCCAGGCTCATGATCAGAGAAGCCACAGTAGGGTTGAGATCCTTCTGCCCCACGATCTGCAGAGTATATCCCACACCGCTCGAGAGAATGCCCGCATAGCATATCGGCATCCAGGCTGCAAGCACGGCGTCCGGATCCGGCCGCTCGAAAATCAGCATCCCCGCAGCGGAGATCACCGCCGCAGTCCAGAATTGTATACACGACATTTTCACGCCGTCCACTTTCGGAGCAAAAAAGGATATCGTCAGAATATGAACAGAAAAGGCAACGGCGCAGCAAAAGACGATCAGATCGCCCTTTTCCACGGAAAAGCCTCCGCCTGTCATGCAGAGCAGGTAGAGCCCCGCAACGGCAATTACCACGCTGATCCAGAGCTTCATTCCCGCTTTCTTATGCAGGAAGACAGAAAAGACGGGAACCAGAATGATATACATAGCTGTGATAAACCCCGCTTTTCCCACGGTCGTATAGGCGATGCCGATCTGCTGAAGATTGCTGGCTACGCACAGAGCGGTCCCGCACAGGATTCCTCCGGCGATCAGCTGCTTTCGCTCTTTCTTTTTTTCGTTTCTGTTTTCTTCCGCACGCACATCCGGAATATCTCTGTTTCTTTTTCTTCCTTCCGATACGGCGATGACGGGCAGCAGAGCGAGTCCCGCCAGCACGGAACGCGACATGTTGAATGTGAACGCGCCGACATATTCTGTTCCGACACTCTGAGCCACGAAAGCCGTTCCCCAGATAAACGCGGTCAGAAACAGGCACAGAGAACCTCCGAGCTGACTTTTTCCTGACTTACTCGACATCGACTACCTGTTCCTGTCCGTTTTCCCGGTAGGTATAGACTGTAAAGCCGCCGTAATAGAGCTCTCCGTCATCTCCGTCTCCCATGCAGCTCGGAGAGTACTGGGACGAGGTCGGAGAACCGATCGCCGCAATCAGCGCGGAAGCGCTGCTTCCGATATAGGAGCGCGCTGTCGATGCGGAAGGCTGCGGTGCCGCTGCGCCGTCACTGCCGCCGGACGGCTGTGCCGCAGGTGTCGATGTAACCGCGCCCCCGCCCGAAGAGGAGCTGCTGCTGTGAGAAGACGATCCGCTGCCGCCGGAGGAGCCGGAGGAAGAAGATGTACCGGAACTCTTGCCGGACGAAGAGGAGCTGCTGTGTGTTCCCGAAGACTGAGACGGCGAGGAAGTTCCCGAAGTTTCAGATGTGCTCTGTCCGTTTGCACTCTGTTCTTCATCCTGATTAGCGCTGTTATCTTTTTCCGCATCCTGATCCGCATCCTGCTCTTTTTCATTCTGTACGTCAGGCTCTACGCTGAGTTCATCTACGATATCGAATTCCGACGAGGAGGATTCCCCGCTCTCACTGCTGCCGCAGCCCGAGAAGGAAAAGACCATCGCCACCGTCAGCAGGACGGCCGGTATCCAAGATTTTTTCATAAAATATACCTCTCTTTCACACCTTATCTTGCTTCATCTGAAAATACGGTTTATTTTTCATTATCTGCTCTTTTGTCCTGTGCCGCATGACAGAAACTCACTTGCTGATCTGTTCACACGGTACACTGTATAAAGTGCCATTTTTGCTCAGAATAACAGAAAAATCACTTCCGTTCAAGACCTCCTGAGGAATGTATGCAGTAAAGCAGGCGTCCGTCTGCTGCTGTGACGTTCCTCCGCCCACAGGGAATGCCTCGTACACCAAAGCTTCTCCGCCGCTCTCCTGCGTTCCGAAGGAAAGACAGATACGCGTGTTTTCATCGGCTCCGGCCGGATCATAAACGCCGGAAATCATACAGTAGCCCGGAAGATCATTTGAAACTGAAATTTCGGCTGAAGCCGTCTGACCTTCCGCATCTCTCACATCGCCGTTTAACGATACATGAGGAGCTGCCATGACAGGAGCCTGCAGCGCGAGGTTTTTCAGATTGCGTTCCACGATTTCCACGACGATGCAGTCGTAACCTCCCGTATCGAGCCAGTCCATGCGGTAAGGCATCAGACGGGAGAAAGTGGCGCTCTCAAATGTGTCCGCCATGAACGGGTACAGTGCGTTGCCGAAGGAATCGCGGAACATCAGCAGAGAGCCTGCACCGCCCTCGCGGAAGGTATCGATCCGTATCGAATCCTCGGCCGGCGCTTCCTCACTGTAATAGTCGGCTGCCAGAAGTTCGCCCGTCATGCCGTTCCGATAAGAGAAGGAAAACTTCCGCTCAAAGATTTCGTCTTCTTCCAGCTCACCGCCTGCAGGATAAAGCATCTCATAAAGATCGCCCTTATGTACCTTCCGCGCGCTGTAAGGCTCCTCCTCAAACCACGGATGAGCCTGCACACCCAGCGCTTCCGTGATGCATTTCAGGCCGAGCGCTGCGCCGCGGCTGTTCCAGTGGGAGTCCTCGCGATAATAGAGTACCGGCCGGCCGTCAAAGGCTTCTTCAAGGTCCGCATAATGAACGCCGTAATCGCCGAGAGCCTTCTTCAGCATATCCAGATTCTTTTCCCCGGAAAAGACGCTGCCGACATCCGGCATATACTCCGGATACAGAGAATTCTTATTCGGCGCCACGGTGAAGACAAAGTTCACACCTCTCTCCTCCGCATACTGCTGCATCATTGAAAGCGTCCGTGCCGCACCGTAAATCTGCCGCCCGCTGAGCGTATCATGATGCAGATAATCATCCACTGTATCCTGATAAAACAGCCATCCGTCCTCTCCCAGGACTACGTCCTCTGATGAGGATTCGTGAAAAAGCGCAGCCTGTATTCTGGCATAAGCCGTGATGAATTCCTGCCGGAATGCAAAACGGTCCGCAATATAGGAGGTCAGATCATCTGTAAAATTCTGATTGAAGCTGCCGTCTTCCCTGAAAACCGCCGGTCTCGGCGACAGTATCTCATTGGCCGCCGCTTCCGATTCCCCGAACAGCAGCATCCCCGCCGAAGGAATGATGCACAGGATAAAAAACGCGGCGATAAAGATGCCGTATGCTGTTTTTCTTTTCATATCCTCACCGCCTTAAAACTGGAAATAGATAAACGGATTGAATGTCGCCTGAGACAGGTTCAGTATATCGTAAATAAACAATACGAATACCGCCGCATAGGCAGCGGCGCTCCAGGCGATCTGTCTTTTCGCGGACATAGAGCCCAGTCTGTTCTGAATTCTCGGCAGCCAGTCGACGGAAAAGATGACTGCAAGCACGATCATGACGATATTCGACGTGCTCAGCAGATTATGCAGAATCAGATCCTTTTCCGGTGTGAAGTCAAAGCCGGAAAACATCTGCGAAAACATGACGCCCGCCTGTCCCAGTGTTTCGGCTCTGAACAGAACAAATCCGAGAATTACCACCAGCATGACATAGATATGTCCGACAATACGGCCGGCGATCCCTTTTTCCAGCTTTTTCGCAGGAACGACGCCCACATCCTCGAGAATGGAGAACAGCCCGTGCCACAGACCCCAGAGTACGAAGGTCCAGTTTGCTCCGTGCCACAGACCTGTCGTCAGAAAGACGACGAATTTGTTGAAATTCGTCCGAAGCTTGCTGCAGTAGCTTCCTCCGAGAGGGATATAAAGATAGTCCCGGAACCAGGAGGAAAGGGAAATATGCCACCTTCTCCAGAACTCCTTGATCGTCGTCGAGGTATACGGATAGTTGAAGTTTTCCAGGAAGCGGAATCCGAAGACGCGTCCCATGCCGATTGCCATATCACTGTAACCGCTGAAATCGAAATAGATCTGCAGCGTATAGCACACAGCCCCTAGCCAGGCGATACGCATATCGAGGTTTCCTCCGTCGAGCGCAAAGACCTGATCCGCAACAGCCCCCGCCGTATTGGCGATGAGCAGCTTCTTGGAAAGACCGATGATAAATCTTCTCAGACCGGCTGCCGTGTCGGCCGCCGTACATCTGCGGTCATCGATCATCTCGGCGATATCATGATATTTGATAATCGGGCCGGCGATCAGCTGCGGGAAAAACGAGATGTAAAGCAGCAGCTTGCTGAAGCTTCTGGTTCCGATCGTCCTGTCACGATAGACGTCGATCACATAAGACATTCCCTGGAATGTATAAAAGGAAATCCCGATAGGAAGAACGATTCCCGGCAGAGGAATATCCGCGCCGAACAGAGAATTGATATTGCCTACCGCAAAATCGAGATATTTGAAGACCGACAGAAGACCGACATTGAGAATGACAGCCGCTGCCAGCACCGCCTTTCGGTGAGGTCCGTCTTCGCAGAGCACAAAGCCTGCGGCATAATTTATCAGCACCGATACGAAAAGCAGTATCATATACTTCGGCTGCCCGAACGAATAAAAAATCAGGCTCGCCACGATGAGAACGATATTTTTGCTCTTCAGCCCCGGCACGAGATGATACAGAATAAAGGCCAGGGGAAAGAAAAGAAACAGAAATATTGCCGAACTGAAAACCATGTAAAAATCTCTCCTTCTTTAGAATGTTTTTATTCTATCATTTTAACATCTTTAGGAAAAGAGTTTTCTTTCCGGCTTGACAAGCGTTCTCCGACTATTAAAATATATATTTAGATTATCAAACTATCATAGACTTGGAGTTGAAAACGAAAATGAAAAAAATACGGAGACAGACCGCACGTCCGGACAGAAAATTCCGGACGGTGAAAGAAATCATGCAATATATCGTCTGCGCCGTGATTCTGAAATTTCTGTATCACGGACTTCGCATTCTTTACCGTCACGATGACCGCGTAAAACAGGATCTCGACCGCATCGACCGTGGAACGACGATCCGCCTGAGCTGCTCGTCTCACGGGCCGGAACTGAAAATCACAGCGTCAGAACACGGAATCGACCGCTGCACGCCGCGCCGGTGCCGCAGATATCTGAAGAATACTGCAGACGGCTCTGCGGACGCCAAAGCCGCAGAGAGCGCGGAAAAACTGCCCGACATCGATATCCGGTTTAAGGGACTTGCATTTTCCTTCGCCGTATTCACCGGACAGATCGGCATCGCCGAGGCTTTTTCCGGCCATATGATGTATGTCAACGGGGACTTCAGCAAAATAATGTCGCTGGTGCGCTGTATGGAGCAGGCGGAGCGTTATCTGTTTCCGTCCTTCATGGGACGCCGTATCCTGAAAAAACTTCTTCCGAAGAAAATCAGCTCGCTCCGGCTGTACGCCTCGATCATATTTTCCATGATCCTCCGTTAAAATCCGGACAGAGCGGGAAAGGAACACAGCATGACTGATTTTTTTGAGTTTCAGAGCAAGACAAAAATTCTCTCCGGCCGCGGAGCGCTCCTGCGCCTGCCCAATGAAATACGTCTGCTGGGAGGCAGCCGCATTCTTCTCATTTCCGATGAAACGCTGAAAAAGATCGGAATGACGGAACGTATCCGTTCGATTCTGCAGGAGGAAAATCTTCAGATCGCGGAAATTTTTACCGATATCCCTACAGATTCTTCTCTTTCTGTCGCCAACCATATCGCGGAAATCTGCCGCGACAGGCAGATCGACGCGATCATCGCTCTCGGAGGCGGCTCCGTCATCGACACCTCAAAGGGAGTGCGCATGATTCTCTCTCAGAAATCCGACGACATTCTCAAGCTGTCCGGATATGAGGGGCTGCCTGCCGGAAAAGGCATTCCTCTCTGTATCATTCCCACCACATCGGGAACCGGCTCGGAAGTCACGGGCGTCGCCGTCATCCGCGACGAAAACAGAAATCTGAAAATGGAATTCATCTCGACGAATATCCAGCCTGATATTGCGGTACTCGATCCGGAAATGACGGTGAGCATGCCCCCGAAAGTGACGGCTGCCACAGGAATGGATGCCCTCTGTCACGCTGTTGAAGGCTATACCTGTCTGCAGAAGAATCCTCTCAGCGACGCCTATGCCGTGACAGCCGTCCGTCTGGTCAGCGAAAATCTCGTGCGTGCGGTAAAAGACGGATCCGATACCGATGCACGCATCGCGATGGCAAACGCCGCGCTGATGGCCGGCATCAGCTTTTCAAATTCCATGGTCGGCATCGTCCACGGCATCGGTCATGCGCTCGGAGCTGTCAGCCGCGTTCCTCACGGAACGGCGATGAATATTCTCCTGCCTCACTGCATGATGTACAACATGGACGAATGCGAAAAGGGCTATGCCGACCTGCTGCTCTGGCTGGCCGGCCCGGAGATCTATGCCGCCACACCGGAAAGCGGCCGCGCACATGCCTGTGTGCGTTTTATCCGCCGTCTTTCCGAACAGCTCCGCGCCATATGCGGCCTGCCGCTCACACTGTCGGAAGCCGGTGTTTCGAAAGCGGATTTTGAAAGAATCGCGGAGACGTCGCTTCGCGACGGCGCAAATCTCGTCAATCCGAAATATGTGGACCGGGATGTGATCTTATCCATCCTTGAAAAAGCTTATTAGAGATCTTTCCGCTGCCTGCGGATCAGCGGATTTACGGCACACCGGGATAAAAAACGATCCGTCTGTAAAGAGGAGGTGACAAAACACGTCATGCAGACTTCCATAAAAGACTGTCTCTCCGCTCAGAAAGCTTTCTTTGAAAGCGGAGCTACAAGAGATTACCGCTTCCGCATCGACGCTCTCAGCCGTCTTCAGAAAGCGATTCTCGACCGCGAAGATGAGATCTGCTCCGCTCTTTCGGCAGATCTGAATAAATCACCTTTTGAAACATATATGTGCGAGACCGGCATGGTGCTCAGCGAGATTTCCTATGCGAAAAAACATCTCCGCCGCTGGATGAAAAAGAAACGGGTGAGAACGCCGATGGCGCAGTTTTTCTCCCGCAGCTTTACGATGCATGAACCTTACGGTTCAGTGCTCATCCTCTCACCGTGGAATTATCCCTTCATGCTCTCGCTCGACGTGCTGGCCGGCGCCGTCGCGGCCGGAAACTGCGCCGTCATAAGCCCGTCAGAATATGCTCCCGTGACAGCTCACGTCATCCGCACGATGATCGAGGAGACGTTTCCCGAAGAATATATCGCCGTCGCCGACGGCGGTCCGGAATGTAATCAGGAGCTTTTGGCACAGCGCTTCGACTATATTTTCTTCACCGGCAGTCCGCGCGTAGGACGCATCGTCATGAAAGCCGCCGCCGATCATCTCACGCCCGTAACACTGGAGCTCGGCGGCAAGAGTCCCTGTATCGTGGATGAAACCGCAGACCTGCGCATCGCTGCGCGCCGTCTGGCCTTCGGCAAATGCCTCAACGCCGGTCAGACATGTGTCGCGCCGGACTATCTGCTGGTTCAGGAATCGGTAAAGGATATCTTTCTCGATCTGCTGAAGCAGGAGATATGCAGCATGTACGGAGAAAATCCGCTGATCTGTCCGGATTTCGTACGTATCGTCAGCCGAAGCCATTACGATCGCATCCTCGGTCTGATCGAAAACAGCGGCGGCACGATATTTTCCGGAGGCAGAGGAGATGATCTCACGCTGAAGATCGAGCCTACGATTCTCACGGATATCGCGCCCGAAGACCCCGTCATGCAGGAAGAACTTTTCGCGCCCGTCCTTCCGGTCCTCACGTTCCGGACGACGGAAGAGGTCTGCCGCTTCGTCACAGCGCGCGAAAAGCCGCTCGCTCTCTATCTTTTCACTTCGGACAGAAAAGCCGAACGGAAAATCCTCTCTGAGGTTTCCTTCGGCGGCGGGTGCATCAATGACACGATCATCCATCTCGCCACACCGTACATGGGATTCGGCGGCGTGGGAAATTCCGGTATCGGTTCCTATCATGGAAAGAAGAGTTTTGAAACCTTCAGTCATGAAAAATCCGTTCTCAAAAAATCGACTAAAATCGATCTTCCGGTCCGCTACCAGCCTGAGACGCCTCTGAAAAGCAGACTTCTGCGTCTTTTCCTGAGATAAGCGGGATCAGAGTAAGAATTTATACGAAACGCAGACCTCATGACATAAATCTCATCCGTAAATCCGAAAAAAGGATGTTTCTGCACTGTACCTCTGCAGAAGCATCCTTTTTCTTTTCCGTTCTTTTTCCGGCGCCCCGGTTTTGTCTGTCACCTCTGCCGGCGATTTTTCTGATCGGAGACGGAGGATTCCGGCTCAGACGCCGTTTTCATTTATCCCTGATAACGTATTCTGTCGACGACAGATTCCCCTTTGATATTTCTGCTGAGCATCCGGGACAGGAAAAGCTGCATCAGAGCCAGTGCCAGGATCATGAGCCCGATTTCGGCCGCCGGGAAGTGATACTCGTGCAGGCCGATCCAGCTGTGCGTCTTTCCGTACCAGAATAATCCATATCCGACCGGCAGACCGAATACGACAGACACGATGACCGTTCCCAGCGTAAAGAACAGGCCTTCCTGCCGGAGCATTCTTCCGAGCTGTCCGTTCGTCATGCCGATCGCCTGCAGAATTCCGAATTCCTGTTTTCTGACGATGATGCCCGTGATCATCGTGTTTGCCATATTCATAAAGCTGATCAGCGCGATCAGACCTGTAAGACTATAGGTGAAAAGCTTCATCATCGAAACGCCCTCTTCCGACGTTTCGAGTGCGTCCCTGTAGGAGAACATGTCCAGATGTTCGATACCGGATGTCAGACTGTAGAGTTCCTGCTGCAGCTCCTCCGCATCCTCCTCTGCACAGTCGATCCAGATGACTCCCGGACTTTCTCCCTCAAATCCCAGCTTATGATAAGTTTCCTCGGTGATGGCCCATTCCGTGTCCATGCTCCCGAAGGAACCCGCCAGAGGCATCTTCAGATCTCTCGTTTCACTTCCGTCATCGAGAGTCAGCTCCACCATATCGTTCAGCTCATAGCCTTCATCCCCGAGAAAATTTGACCATCCGTAGAAAATGGCATCATCCGCGGAAGCCTGATCGTAATCCGGATTTCCCAGCGTACTTCCCTGAGATATCTCATTTTCAAAATCCTCTCTGGAAAGCACCGCTACAGCCGTCTTCTTCGTATCGTTTCCGTCGCGGTGCAGTACGGCAGATAGCCTGTTCTGAACTCTGATCTCCGTCACCTGTTCAAGGTTTCCGATCTCTCTGATCTGCCGGCTCTCCAGCGGATTCGATTTGAGAATCTGATCCAGATTGTTCTCCGGATAAGCCGTATCGCTGAGCGAATAATCCAGTTCGATCTGAAACTGTCCGTGCGGAATCTGTTTCCGCGCATCGTAGGAGGGATCCATGTTTCCCGCGAAATTAGCCATACTCACGAACAGCACACAGGACAGCCCCATAGTGACAATCGTCATCGCCGTCCTCTTTCTGTTGTTCGACAGGCTGGCCATCGTCAGTCCTGTGACGCGGATCGATTTTTTTCCTTTCCGGTATCCGCCCGTTTTCCCGTCTCTTCCCTGCCAGCGCATAGCCTCCACCGGTGAGACGGAAGATACGATTTTCATCGGCTTTTTCAGCGCGATCCATACTGTCAGCGCCGCTGCGGCGGCCACCGCGATCATCAGAACCGGCGAGAAAAGAGAGACATGAACGAATCCTTCCGTATCCGCCATATCCGACTGATTCACCAGGATACGGAAGGAGACAGATGCCGTGAGATATCCCGCCGCGAGTCCTGCCGGAATTCCCGCCGCGGCCAGCAGCATTCCCTCCCGGAAGATGAGCTTTTTCATCTGCTTTTTCGTGGCGCCCAGCGCTTTTATCTTGCCGTATTCTCTGACGCGGTGCGCGATGCCTGTCTGGAAAATATTATAGATCACCATCACCGAAAATACGATGACGATGAGCGCCAGCAAAGCACATCCGACGATCGTCTCTCTTCCCGGATCGAGGCTCCACATGACATAAGCGCTGTTCTCGCTGACATAGCGGTCGTCGATTCCGCAGTCCCGTGCCAGGGTCTTCATCACGTCTTCTGCCGTGTCACCGGTCACAGGCACGGAATCGGAGAGGCGGAAACATACGCTGTACTGCTGCTGAGCCGCCCTTCCGTTATAATAATCTTCTGACACAAAAGCCTGATAGCTTCCCGACGTTCCCTGAGACGTATCTTCTTTTATCAGCCCGCTGATGACGAATGTCTCCGGCCCGAAATAATCCTGCATGCTGAATCGGGTGTTCAGCTGCACACTGTCGCCGATCTGCGGATTATCATAACCGAGCATGCGGAAAAATCCGGGCTGAGCCGCGATTTCTCCTGCTTTTTCCGGGAAATGTCCGTCCGCAAGCTGCCTGTCAAGATTCATAAGCTGCCTCGTCGTCTCATCAGCCCACATCAGAGACATGCTGACATCTCCGCTCCCCGTCTCCGGAACGCCGCTCTGTACCGTTCCCGCCGAAGCCGCCAGTCCGATCTGCGCGAATTCGCTTCTCAGCTGCATATTATGAAGCTCTTCCGTTCCGACGCCCGCATAGACACCGTGATAGGTGCCGTACAGGGTTCCGGCGTTGACATGATTCGACCGGATCATGCCGTAGCCGTAGGAGGCGATCACCGTCAGCAGAAGCGTCGTCAGCATGATGGAAATGACGATCAGAATACTTCTCGACCGGTTCTGCCTGATACTGCCGAGCGCCAGATTTGTGACGGCGCTTCCCCCCGCCGGCTTTTTTCCCGCCGCGCTTCCTGCCGCTCCCGTTTTTGCCGTTTTCTTTGTCTCCTGTCTCTTTCCTTTTCCGTCTCTCATGCTCTGCTGACCACCTTTCCGTCTTCGATGACAAAGATTCTGTCCGCGATCTGCGCGATATCCTCGTCATGTGTGATCATGACGATCGTCTGTCCGTATTTTTTCGCCGACATTCTGAAAAGCGCGATGACCTCATCGCTCGTCTTCGTATCGAGATTTCCCGTCGGTTCGTCGGCGAAGATGATATCCGGTTTCGACGCCAGCGCCCGGGCGATGGCGACGCGCTGCTGCTGCCCGCCGGAAAGTGTATCCGGCAGATTATGAATCTTGTCTTCGATATCCAGTGTCCGCAGAACATCCTTTACGAAAGCCTCATCAGTCTTCTGTCCGTCCAGTCCCAGCGGCAGAACGACGTTTTCCCAGACATTAACGGAAGACACCAGATTGAAAGCCTGAAAGACAAAACCGATCTTCCTGCGCCGCAGCACGGCCAGATCGTCCTCCTTCAGCTGAAAGATATCCTCCCCGCGGATCCATACCTTTCCGGATGTCGGATAATCCAGCCCGCCGAGCATGTGAAGCAGCGTACTCTTTCCGGATCCCGACTTGCCGACGATCACCGCGAATTCCCCTTTCGCAACCTCAATACTGACATTCTGAACGGCTCTGACTTCATTTTCTCCCGAGCCGTAATACTTACAGAGATTTTCCGTCCTTAAAATGGTCTCCATGTTGTCCTCCTTCATGTAATATCCCGTAAACCGCGTCAGCCGGCAGGCCGGCGCCGACGCAGTTTTTTCTTTCTTCCTGCTGATATCACTATACCTTTTCTGTCTTTCAGGAGACTTTCAGAAAAAAGAAAAAAGTCTTACATTTCTGTAAGACTCGGAAAAACAGACTGTTCCTTTTATATTCACAGCCGTTTATAGACGCATTTTTTCATCTGCCGAAGAGATCGCTGTATTCCTGTGCTGTATTCCTGTACGGATTCAGCGTCAGTACCGGAACATCCTGTCAGATCGTCTTCAGAGGCAGCTGTATGATGAATGTCGTTCCCCGGCCCCGGCTTTTTTGCCGGCCGCTTCGCCCGTTTCTTTCACCGGATCTGCTGTTTTCCGCCGGACCGCCGTCCCCGCGTTCCTCTGCATACCCCGCAGTTTCTGCAGTCTCCGCGGTCTTTGCGGCGTCTGAGGCCCGGATCATGCCGCCGTGCGCTTCCACGATCCTGCGTGTCAGATACAGGCCGACGCCGGAACCCGGCTGCTTCGAAACGGCTGCTTCCCCGCCCCGGTAAAAACGCTGAAAGATTTTGTGCCGTTCGTCCTTCGGAATCCCGATCCCTTCATCTTCGATCTCCACACGCAGAAAGGTCACCAGCTTCAGAACGCGGATTTTCACCTCTGTACCCGCAGGACTGTATTTTACAGCATTTTCCAGCACGTTGAGCAGAGCTTCACAGAGCCACTTCGGATCCTGGCGGATGACGACAGCGGAAAGCGAGTCCTCCGCCTCCACACTGATGGATATATCTTTTGCCGCCGCCACGGGATAAATGCGGCTGACGGCGGACGCAACCGTGTCGAACAGACGGGATTCGGTGAATTTCAGTTCGATCATGCCGCTCTCCAGACGCGAAATATTGATGAGCGCGCCCAGCAGATCTCTCAGACGTTCCTCCTGTCTCAGGCACCGCTCTGTAAACTCCCGGCGTTCCTCCTCTGTCAGACTCTCCTGCCGCAGTACCTCCAGACTCGTTCCCATCGCCGCCACCGGTGTCTTCAGCTGATGAGAGAGATCTGTCACCAGAGATCTGGTCGCTTCCTTCTCTCTCTCGGAGGAAGCTCTGATGCTGCTCAGATGCTCCGCGAGAGATTCCAGGCGGTCGCCGAGAATTCCCCTCGCGCCTTTCCGTTCCGCACAGCGCACAGCAGACCTCATATCCGCAGATAATCCGTATTGGCCGGCCTGAAAAGCCGCCAGAATATCCGACGTTTCCAGCAGTTCTTTTTCCTGCAGTTTCCTTTCCCGGCGCACAAACAGCTGAAAAGCGGCGAAGACAGACAGAAATGCCGCAGCCGCCGCTGCGGCTGTCACCGCCCACGAACGGCGGAGTTCCCTCTGATAAGCGTCCGGCATCCTCCGCCCGTTTCCGCCGTTCTGACCGCTTTGAGCGATTTTATCGCTCTGGCCGCCTCCGCCGGCAGGAATACCGTAACCGTAACTGTTCAGGATTTTCCTTCCCGTTTCCGTATTCTCTTCATCGAATCCGTTTCCTTTCAGTATTTCCGCCGCTGATTCCAGTACGGGACGGCTGTCCGCCGGGCCCTGCGGAAGCGTCCCCTCTTCTGAAGATGCTGCTCTGAGGGATTCGGCTCCGGTGAGATCACAGAGAATATTCATCTTTTCGTCATAGCTTCGGTACTGCTGTACCATGACGGCCGCTGCGCAGGCGGAAACGATGAGAAGGAGAACTGCCGTAAAAAGCGCGGTCCGTTTTCCGGCCGCCGCTGTTCCGTTTTTCCGCATCAATTCTGTCTCTTCCTCCTCTCAGTCTCTCAGACCGGCGTGCACGTTTCCTCCCAGAGATATCCCAGGCCGCGGATATTTCTGATATACCGCGGATTTTTCGCCTCATCCCCGATCTTTTCCCTGAGCCGCCGGATATTGACGGCCGCCGTATTCTCATCGACGAAATGATCGTCCGTATCGAACAGACGCTCCAGCATTCTGTCTTTTGAGATCACCTGTCCGGGATTGCTGATAAACAGGTTCAGAAGCCTCCATTCGTTTCTGGTCAGAGAAATCTCTTCTCCGTTTTTCCAGACCTTCATCGCCGCCGTATCGATTTTCAGTTCTCCCGACCCGATCAGCGCACGCGGCCCGTTCTCTTTTCTGGTGAAAAAAGCTCTCACCTTCAGAGTCAGCACGGACAGACTGAAGGGCTTCGTGATATAGTCGTCGGCTCCCGATTCATAACCCATCACCTGATCGATCTCGCTGTCCAGCGCCGTCAGACAGATCGTGTAAACATCGCTCCGTTTTCTCGCGTAACGCACCATATCCAGCCCGCTGCCGTCAGGCAGCGTCACATCACAGATCAGAAGCTCCGGAGCAAATGCGTCAAAACGGTGCATCGCCTCCTGCAGACAGCCGCAGGAACAGATCTCAAATCCTTCTTTTTCCAGCGTAAAGGAAATACCCCTGTTCACGCTCTCCTCATCCTCGAGCAGCAGAATTTTTCCCATATCCTCTCACTCCTTTTTCGTGCTTCATAACGATGCCTGATCACGTCAGCCGGTTCAGCAGCCCGCTCACGCCTTCTTCATCCAGCACATCTCTGTAATACGCCGCTTCCTCCTGAATCAGGCCGTCGATGACCTGAATTCCCAGAAGCTCCACCGGCGCCTGATCATCTGTCAGAATGTATTCTCCTTTGCTGCACGGCGTCAGCCTGTCCGCGACATTTTTCATCGTGTTCCGGAACTCGCCGTCTTCGATGTGCGGGATATTCGCCTCGAATATCTTCACGATATCGGAGTTCTGAGAAGCGAAGAGCTCCCGGTTTGTCGAACCTTCCACATCCGCCGTACAGACTGTGCCGAACACGCTGGCGATGGTATCCGTCAGGTAGTCGTTGATATTCCCCTCTTCCTCCGAAGTCATATTCATGTTGACCACCATGACGCCGCCTTCCTTCAGATGATCTCTCACCTGTGTAAAAAACTCGCGGCTCGACATCTGAAACGGGATCGTGATGTCCTGGTAGGCGTCCACCATGATCACATCGTACTTCGTATCCACCGCCTGCAGATAAGCCCTGCCGTCATACGTCGTAACCCTCACGTCCTGCGGCAGATCGAAATATTTCCGGGAAAGGGCGGTGATCTTTTCGTCGATCTCCACGCCTTCGATATTCATATCTCCGAAATACGCCTTACACTGGCGCGCATACGTGCCGCTTCCCATGCCGAGAATCAGCAGATCCATCGGTTTCTCCCGCAGATCGCCCGACGTCTGCCGCGCGCCGTTCTCCCGCTGCACCATCAGAGGAGCCGCCATGGCCGTATCATAATACATGCCGGTCATTCCGTCCTCCTTGTTCATCACCGACTGTACGCCGAAAAGAACGTTGGTGGAGAGGATTACGTTTTTATCCGTCTCGCTGACCTGAAGATAATTGTAAACCGATTCTCCCTCGTAGAGAAGATCGTCATCCCAGAAAGCAAATCTGCCGGAATTTCCGAAAATACTGCAGAGCACAAAGACTGTCAGAGCCGCCGCGCACATGCCGCGCTTTACCTTCGAGCTGAAAAAGTAAAGAAGGGCCAGCAGGAGCAGAATTCCGGAAAAAATCAGGAATGTCACCGCCGTGCCGACCGCCGGAATTGTGACAAAAGTGGGCAGAAAGGTTCCGATGATACTGCCGATCGTATTGAAAGCTCCGAGCGTTCCGACGATTTTTCCGTTTTCATCCAGATTATCCACTGTATACTTGACCAGCGACGGCGTCACTGTTCCCAGAAGAAACAGAGGAAAGACAAAGATGATCATGCAGGCCGCAAAAGCCGCGATGATGAGGAAATTGCTGCTCACAGTAAAGATCAGCAGCGCCGAAATTCCCAGGATGATATATTTTCCGGCAAGCGGAATCGCGGCGATCCAGACGGCCGCGATGAGAAGACGCCGGTACAGCCGGTCGGGATCCGGATTCTTGTCGGCGGTGCGTCCGCCCCAGATATTTCCCAGCGCCATGGCGATCATGATCGTTCCGATGATGATCGTCCATACGATCTGCGACGAGCTGAAATACGGCGCCAGCAGACGGCTCGCGCCCAGTTCCGCCGCCATGACGGACATTCCCGCGAAAAATTCCGTCAGATACAGATAATATTTATTCTTCAGAATCGGTCTGTTTTTCATTGATCTCCTCTCCGCCGCAGCGCCGGACTATACGGCTTCTTTCTCCATTACTTAGTCTTTTCATATCTCTCACGTTTTTCGCGCTTTTCCGTCATGATCAGGTCTGTCTGTCATACCTGCTTCAGTTCATTATACCACCGTTCCGTCTCTGCACTCTGCCGGCTGTTCACAAAGACGGTCTGACCTTTCAGCCGGATCGAAAGAATCGGCGACTCATCCGTATACAGAAACATCATGCATTTTCCGGTCTCCTCGCCGCGGAAATGACCGACAGCATACTCTTCCGTCTCTCCTCCGTTCGTCCTGCGGAAACGCTCCTGCGGCAGGCTGTCGATCAGTTCCGCCGACCCGATATCCGACCGCTGAAACTCACAGCTG
>CALXIZ010000107.1 GCA_944388495.1 uncultured Clostridia bacterium
TAGGCGTCGGCGCACAGATCTCCGAGATTTGTCTCGGCACGGCGTACAGCGCGCTCTCCGGTATCAGGATCCAGCGTCGTCAGATCCACATCACTGACGGCAACGACCTCCTGCAGAACTTCTGCGAATTCCGCTTCAATTCCGCCGATAAAGGACGCTGTCTCTTCGTCCTGCTGTGTATAGCCGCTCACCAGCTCAGCCGTGATTTCATCCGTTTCGGTGTCGATGACAATCTTTCCCATGTTGGCCAGCTTTGTGCCGGTCTGGGCAAGAACGACAGGTTCTCCCGCTTCGTCATTTACCGTCTCTGTATAAGTCTCATGAGAATGTCCGTCGATAAAGACATCGATACCGCTGGTATTTTCGATCACGGCTTTTGAAGTCCATTCAGGCGTGATGCCGCTGTTTCCGAGATGCCCCACGGCGACGACATAATCCGCTCCGTCATCCAGAGCCCGGTCTACCGTCTCCTGAACGCAGTCATACAGCTCCTGCCCGTCTTCGCCCTGAGCGAACCGGTAGAGATAATTTCCGTTTTCATCCTGGAAATAGGCAGGTGTGGATTTGCTGAAGGATTCCGGTGTCGCGATTCCCACGTAAGCGACATCCACATCTCCGTAAGAGATGATCTCATAACTGTCCAGGACAGGATTTCCCTGCATATCCGTGAAATTGCAGGACAGATAATCAAACGGCGCTTTTTCCGTCAGTGCAAGAAAGTTTTCCACACCGTAATCATATTCATGATTTCCCGGCACCGCCAGATCATATCCGACCTGTCCCATAATATCCACGAGATATTCTCCGTCGGACAGCGTTCCCAGCGTACCTCCCTGAATTGCGTCACCGGCATCCACCAGTGTTACATTTTCCTCTCCGTAAAGAGCCTCGTTCTCCGCCTTATATGCCGCTACAGCCGCATAACCCATAGCGCCGACGGTTCCGTCTTCATTCAGTTCCTGATCGACGGCACAGTGAACATCATTCGTATGGATGATGGCGATTTTTCCGTCCTCTCCCGCATCGCTGTCCGCCGCAAAGACAGGCACGGACACGGAGCTCGCCATAACGGCCGCAAGCAGCAGACTGAGAACCTTTTTTCCTTTCCGATTCATCATTTCTCCTTTCCTCCGCTTTTGCAAAGCGTCAAAACCATATTATTCCGAACATATTTCATGTTCTCAGACATAGAAAGTATATCAGTTTCACGAAGCTTTCTGAAGAAAATCATACGAGATTTTACACAAATTTTATATTTTATCCGTCATGAGAACGGAAAAAGCCTCCGCACTTTTTCTGCATCGGCTTTTTCCGGTCTTCTTCCTTTTTAATGTGGCATAGGAAGAATCATCTTATATATTAAAGAACAAAACTGGCATTTTTCCGTACGGCTCAGGCTGCTCATCCGAGATACGGCAGTGTACTGAATGACGGCCAGAATTCCATCAGCGCCCAGCCGACGGCGATCACGACGACGATATTGAGCAGTGTCATGGGAATGCCGGCCTTAAGCATCTTATTCGCGTTCAGACCGTGTGCGACAGGGATAGCGCGCACGCTGATCGGCAGGAGATATTCACCGTTAAATGCCATCGTCGTGATAAACCAGTACGGAACCGGATTCAGACCCGTCTCTGAGGTAAATCCGAATACGATCGGAACCATGATGGCTGCAGCCGTCGTTCCGTTTGTCACCTCCGACATCAGACGGGTAAAGACGACCAGAATGATTATGGTGAGAAGCCCGCCGTCGAGCGACATGCCGGAAATGAGCTCCGCGACACGGGCGCTCGCACCGGCTCCGTTCAGGAGCGATCCCAGCGCCATACCGCCGGCGAAGAGAATCATCATTCCCCACAGACTTTCTTTCTGTGCCTGTTCCCATGTGAGCATCAGCCCCTTGTCGGCCGCAGTGATAAAGAAGCTCAGAAATCCGATGATGAGGAACAGATATGCAGGCGCCAGACCCGGCAGGAGATGATCGTACAGAGGACGGAGAAAAACGCCGGCTAAAGCGATGAGAAACAGTACCGCACATATTTTTTCATCGCGCTTCATAGGTCCGAGCTCTTTATATTCTCTTTCAAAGAATTCTTTCGTTCCCTTCAGATGATCCACCTTCATCGGCATCAGCAGCATACCCGCGAGAAGTACGGCGATCGCAATGATAAAATACGGAAGAATCCTGATCACCCAGTCGATATAGATGAATTCATGCCCGGTATAGTCCTCCATAAAGGAAATGGCGACAAGATTCATGGCTCCTCCCAGAGGAGAACCCGCTCCTCCCAGCGTGACGCCCCAGCCCACCGCCAGCAGAATAGGGACCGCAGGCGCGCTGTTCGGAATATCGCCGTGCCCCGCCGCCGTCAGCATGGAAACGGCAATCGTGGTAAACAGCGCGCAGACCGCCACATTGGGAAGCATCGTGGAAAGCAGTGTGCTGGCAAGCAGCCACACGGTAATCTGAGACTTCATGGAAGGCCCCACCAAAGACAGTGTCTTCAGCGCGATTCTCCTGTCCAGGCCGATCGCGGCCCACGGCATGGTGATCAGTCCGGAACCGAAAATGAGAATGACACTGTCAGAAGCATACTGTGACGTGATCGTTTCCATCGGGACCAGGTTCAGAAGCGCATTCAGGGCCACCGGAAGAATCGCAGTAACCGTGATATTGACAGGACGTGTAATCCACCAGAAAATCATCCAGGTCATCACGCCGATAGCCTGCGCTGCGACACGTGAAAATGTTCCTGAAAGCAGAAGCCAGACCGCGGCAAAAATGACCGGCCCCATCAGGATGAAAAACAGGCGTCTTCGTAAATTCATATCAATCCTCCTAATCAACATCGCTGAATGCAGCTGATCCACACGTCCGGACTCTTCAGCAATATCTCCGACATCTCTTCTGCTGCACCTGTCTTTTCCACGTTAATACACTTTTCGCCCGTTTTTCCGGCGCACCGTATCCTTCTCAGCACCGTTTTATCATCTGATGTTTTTTACAGGAGACAGCAATATTTTAAAAGTACTTTTTCTCCATTTTATATAACAGAAGATATTATGACAATAGAATGACCGGCTTATTTCTGTGTGCGAAATATGTTTCCCATAAATAAAGTCTGATTGTACAGAATAAAAAGCCATTGCAGATTATGCAAAAAATTCAGAGGAAAAAGAGACAAAAATGCAGACGGCGAAATCGGAGATTTCCGTCCGCACATGCCGCGCCGGACGATGCGGCACTCTGCAGAGTGCTTTTGTTGTTGTTCCGGAAATGTCGATTCATCATCGGTATTTCCCATATAATAAAGAAAGCCGGAGGAAATATCTGTCTTTTCCTCCGGTTCAGCAGACGATTGTATGATGGATGGCTATCTGTCTTCTGAAGTGAAATTTTCCATACGGACAACCTATTTCGGGTAATACCCCAGTCTTCCGGATATATTGACGGATGTCGTGAGGAGAGCTTTTGCCAGACTCTTCCTGCGCTGAGGATCACTCAGACTGCTGACACTCGTCGATGCGCTGATAGCGGCGACCGGTATCCGCCTGCGGTCAAAAATAGGCACCGCAATAGATGCTTTTCCTTCGGCCAGCTCATTCATCAGCAGACAGTAGCCCTGCTTTTTTACATGAATGAGTTCCAGCATGATATCTTTCGGGTCTGTCTTCGTCCCGGAAGCATAAGCGACCAGCTCGCTGCGTTCCAGAATATTTTCCACATCCTCCTTCGGCATGTATGCGAGTATCGCCCGCCCCATGGCGGAACAGTACATAGGATGCCGATGACCGATCGGCATATGCATCTCCGCCGCGTTTTCACCGCAGCTGCTGATCAGATGAATCACCTCTGTCTTTCGCGGAACTCCCATATGACAGTGAACGCTGTATTTGTAGGAAAGCCGCTGAAGCTCAGGATATGCGTGATGATATACTTCGTTATTCTGCAGGGCCGCTCCGGCCAGCATGATCAGTTTAAATCCCGGAAAATAAAGACCTGTCGTATCGTCTCTTTCCAGAAATCCCCAGTCCAGCATCGTGTTAAGATGGCGGGAAACGGTACTGATATTCATATGCAGCTTCATGGCGATATCCGAAGTGCGCTGCATGGGTGTCGTCTCATCAAATGTCGAAAGTATCGCAAGCGCTCTGCTCAGGCTTTTGTTTTCCGAAGCCTTATGATATTTCTCTCCGTACTCTTTTGTACGCTTTTCCATCGACTGAGACATAGACAAACTCCTTTTTCCGAAAGCAGTTTCCACAGCCTTCGGAGGTGCTTTTGAAACATCATTTTACTTGATAAGTATAGCATATTATACTTATGTATGCAATACTGTATCCGCTTGTATACATCACCCGTATCTCACAGTCCCGTAAAAATCCGATATCCGCAGAATCCGGTCAGAAGCGGCAAAGGATACATTATTATTCTGTCTCCTCACCGCTTCCTTTTTTCCGAACTTTTCTGCCTGCTCTAATCCTCCGGCTCTTCGATCGCGCATTTTATCATTTTCACCGCGCAGTTCTTCCGGAAAAATCCGATCCCCGCATGCCAGCATTCTTCGTATCCCAGCTCTGCCAGCCAGACATCGTATTTCTTTTCCCCGATCTGCTCCAGCACCTCCTGTGCGCTCTCCTCCAGTTTTTTCGCTCTCTTCGTCACCTTCAGTTCGATCACCGCCGCCGGCTTCAGATAGTCGCTTCGGTGATACACGCAGATATCATAGCGGCCGTTTCCCGCCTCGCGGTTTGATT
>CALXIZ010000108.1 GCA_944388495.1 uncultured Clostridia bacterium
ATATTTCATATTGAGCGGCGCTCTGCCGACGTAGATCTGATAATCCGTAACATTTATTCTCTTCTTCAGAAGCTTCATAAATGCTGAACTGATCTCATTGCTCAGCTCCAGGCGAATGATGGAAAGACGGTTTCTCTTTTTGAGCAGCTTGCTCATATGATTCCGGAAGTCTCCTTCGATATCATCGAATTTGTCTTCGTCAAAACTGATATCCGCATTTCTGGTGACGCTGAGCACACAGAGATCTTCCGTATGAAAGTTTCCGAACAGCTCAGATGCATAACTTCTGATCAGATTTTCCATACGGATATAGCGGCCCTTATCCCCCGGCAGCATGAGAAACGGAGGCAGAGACGCCGGTACCGGAACCAGCCCCAGAGACGTATTTTCCTTTTTATCGTGCAGCAGCGCAGCGATATACAGCGCCTTGTTGATCAGATGCGGAAACGGGTGATGACTGTCCACGATCTGCGGAGAAAGAACCGGCAGAATCTTCGCTCTGAAATACTGCTGAACGTATCGCTTTTCCGCCGGATCCAGCGAACTCATGTCCACATCCGCGATTCCCGTCTGCTCCAGCCTGTCGCTGACGATACGGTACAGCTGATCCTTACGGACGATCAGCCCCGGGATCATTCTGTAAATTTTTTCAAGCTGCCCGGCCGGTGTCAGTCCCGTTTTGTTATCGATTTCATCCGGAGAGACGAGAGAGAGGTCGAACAGACTTCCTACCCGGACCATAAAGAATTCATCCAGATTGCTCGTAAAAATCGATATGAATTTCAGACGTTCCAGCAGAGGGACAGTCTCATCCGCAGCTTCTTCCAGAACTCTGCTGTTAAAGCGCAGCCAGCTTATCTCTCTGTTCTGCGTATAAAGATACTTATTCAGATTTCCGTCTGGATCTTTTGACATAAATAACCCTCCCGTACACTGTACCTGCTTACGATCATTCCGGAAATTCCGAATCTGTCCGCAACATATTTCAGAATCATCATTCCGGGAATCAGCGTGTGAATCCGTTCCGGCGCTGCTTTCAGAATGAGATCGCAGGCCGCTTTATCCGCTTTGAAGAGTGTCGCACAGAGCCTGTCGAGCTGTTTTTTTGAAATATGGTTCTGTTCCGCCGGCAGATTAAAAATCTTTCCTGCCAGTTTGACCGCCGCACGCGCCGTACCGCCGATGCACACCATCTGAGCTCCGGCATCCGTCTGACAGAAAAACTTCCGATCTTTCAGCTGTCCTTCAATCTGATCTTCGATTCTTTTGAAAGATCCCTTTCCCGGAACGATATTCCTGACGCAGTCACGGTAAAGCTTCAGGGAACCGATAGGAAAACTCTCCGCACTTCTGATTTTTCCTCCGCAGAAAACCGAAATCTCCGTGCTCGCTCCGCCTATATCTGTAAAGATTCCGTCACTTACCGGTACGTCACACATGGCTCCGGTAAATCCGTACAGCGCTTCTTCATATCCCGAAATGACTTCCACGACGAAACCCGTCTTTTCATAGATCTGATTGAGCGCTTCCTCTGTATTTGTGATATTTCTCAAAGATGCTGTGGCAAAGACGCAGACATCCCTGATCTCCAGCACATCCAGTCTCTCACGGAATTCTCTCAGCCCCCCGCAGGCACTCTCGATTCCCTCCGGACTCAGAGCACCGAATTCGACATAGCTGGCCAGCGAAGTCATGAGCTTTTCTTTAAACAGAATACGAAACGTCTTTTTTCCCGCGTCATAGACAGTCAGACGCATGGAATTTGATCCGATATCAATTACTCCACACTTCAAAGTAACTCTCCCTACTCTTCCGTACCGCCGCTTCTTCAGAAAATCGAAAAAACGACAGTCTCTTCTTCATATATTATATAAATCAACAGCTTCTCTATCTACCATAATCTTATTAATATTCTGTAAAATATACAGTATATCTATGTAAATTTTTCTTCACAAGTAAACTGTACTTCTGATTCTGTCCGCGTCCCGGCCGAAGAAAAAAAGGGTACCGCCTCTGCCGCAGTACCCTCCAGTCTCTTCTTTCAAAGTTTACAGATCCTTCAGATCTTCTTTCGTTACGCCGCCGAAGGAGTGTTTCTCGTCCGGGAAAGTTCCGGATTTTACATCCGAAATATATTCCTGAACCCCGCCGACAATTTCTTCTCCGATCTGACGATACTGTTTGACAAATTTCGGAAGGAATTTATCAAACAGGCCGAGCATATCGTGATATACGAGAACCTGACCGTCCGTTCCGTTTCCGGCTCCGATGCCGATGGTCGGAATAGAAAGTCTCTCTGTAATCAGGGAGGAAAGCTCTGCAGGAACACATTCGAGCACGATCATAAATGCGCCCGCTTCCTGTACCGCTAAAGCATCCGCGAGAACCTCTCCTGCTGCCTCGCCTTTTCCCTGAACCTTGAATCCGCCGAGCTTTGATGTCGTCTGAGGAGTCAGACCGATATGACCCACTACCGGAATTCCGGCATCCACCACAGCTTTGATGATGTGTTTCATATTTACGCCGCCTTCGATCTTGACCGAATCACACCGGCCTTCTTTCATGATCCGCGTCGCATGTTCCACTGCTTTTTCCGGAGAGGAACAGGAGCCGAACGGCATATCGGTAACTACAAATGTATCAGGCGCACCCGCGATAACCGCCTTTGTGTGATGAATCATGACATCCGTGGTCGCCGCAATCGTCGACGTATCGCCCAGCATGACCATCTGCAGCGAATCGCCCACCAGAATCATATCGACTCCGGCTTTCTGTACCAGAGATGCCGATGAATAATCATACGCTGTGATCATCGTAATTTTTTCTCCGTTTTCCTTCATCGTCCCGAGAGACAGTGTCGTTTTCTTTGCCATATCGTTTTCAACCTCCTATGGTATGACGCCGGCCAACCGGCTGTCATTCATAATATCAGTAACTTTACCGGCAAACAGCCGGAATCTATATGCCAAGCTCTACGGACTCGATCAGATGCCTCAGAAGTATAGCCGATGTGATCGTTCCGATGCCTCCCGGCACCGGACTGATCGCCGAAACGATATCCCGGACTTCATCATACTTCATATCGCCGCACATGCCTTTTTCCGTAAAGTTTATGCCTACATCTATGACAGTCATATCAGGGGATACAAATTCCCTTCCGAAATATTCAGGTCTTCCGACTCCGGAAACGAGAATGTCCGCGCCTGAAGTGATCTCTGACAGTTTTTCCGTGCGCGAATGGCAGACGGTTACCGTAGCATCCTCCGCCAGAAACAGCATCGACAGAGGCCTGCCTAAAACGAGACTGCGGTTGACGATAACCACATTTTTCCCTCTGATCGGATATCCGTAAAACTTCAGAATTTCGATTACCGCCTCCGGCGTACAGGGCGAAATTCCTGAAGCATCTCCCGTAAAAACCTTTCTGAGGTTTTCCGGATTCATGCAGTCCACGTCCTTATTCGCTCTGATCAGCATGCCTGCTTCACCGCTGTCTATCTGATCCGGCAGCGGACGCAGAACGAGAATTCCGTGAATTCCTTTATCTTCCGAGAGACTTCGCAGTGCATCGGTAAAGATACCGTGAGATACATCTGCCGGAAATGTGATATTTACCGTCTCAATATTCACTTCTCCGCAGTTTCTGATGACTCTGTTTTCATATGCGATATCATCCTCCCGACTGCCGGCACGTACAATCGCCAGCATCGGCTGCCGCCCTGCGGCTTTCATTCTTTCGGCACGCAGCGCAACGTCGGCCTTTATCGCATCGGCCACCGGTTTTCCCTTTAAAATTTCTGCCATATCATATCAGATGTCCCTTCCCGCTATTCCAGACAGGCTCTCTCCACCCGGTCATAAGTCATATTTGCCAGATGAATTCCCGAATCGGTAACAGCGTCTATTTTATCGGACAATTCCTTTCTTTTTTCCGTATCCTTCATGAGTCTCAGATTGACGAGGACATTCAGTCTTGCGCCCTTCAGCGCCGCAAGACAGATCGCCGCTCCTGTTCCCGCATCGCTGACAGCCATACGGCTTCCGATCAGCGAAAAGCTGTCCAGAACGCGAAGCGCCTTCAGACAGTTCTCAGCGATCTGCAGCGGAGCCTCCGCCGCGGCGACAAGAGCCTTTTGTATTGCAGCCTCCCGTTCCTCCGCTTCCTGCGGTGTTGACTTCGGAAGCCGGTAGGCTTCCGAAAGAGGAAGAAACGCTTTCGCATCTTCGTCCACCAGTTCTTCAAAGCGGCGCATCAGTTCCTGCGAACGGAAAAGCAGTTCTGAAATTTCCGTATCATACTCCGCGTATTTTTCTTTGCCCACGGTCAGTTCCCCGACCATCGAGCCGAGCGCCATACCTACGGCACCTGCGAGTGCCGAAGCTCCCCCGCCTCCGGGAACAGGCTCCCGGGAGGCGAGGACATCGATAAATTCTCTGCATGTCTGATTCAGCATACTTCTCCACTTCTCCGTCCGTCATCGTCAATCAATATTTCCAACTAAAACAGTCCTGTAATCTTTCCCGTGCTGTCCACGTCGATATTCTCTGCAGCAGGTATTTTCGGAAGACCCGGCATCGTCATGATATCGCCCGCCAATGCGACGACAAATCCGGCGCCTGCCGATACTTTTACTCCGCGGATGCTGATGCGGAAGTCTCTCGGTCTGCCGAGCTTTTTCATATCATCCGAGAGAGAATACTGTGTCTTCGCGATACATACCGGCAGATCCCGGAATCCCAGAGATTCGATCGTATCGATCTCCGACGCTGATTTGCCTACATAATCGACACCGTCCGCTCCGTAGATTTTCGTCGCGATCGCCTCGATTTTTTCCCGGATCGAAAGAGAATCTTCATAAGCAAAGCGGAAATCGCTCTTTCCTTCGTCGATAAGCTTCACCACTTCCTCGGCCAGCGCCTTTCCGCCTTCTCCGCCTTTGCCCCAGACTTCTGTCAGAGCCACATTGACGCCGATTTCTCTGCATTTTTCTTCGATACATTTCAGCTCCGCTTCTGTATCTGTCGGGAAGCGGTTGATCGCAACGACGACAGACATGCCGTAGACATTCTTCATATTGTCCACATGCTTGAGCAGATTTTCAATTCCGTTTTCGATCGCAGCGACATTTTCACTGTTCAGATCCGTCTTCGGTACTCCGCCGTGCAGTTTGAGAGCTCTCGCCGTAGCGACAACGACGACGGCGTCCGGTCTCAGTCCGCTCTGACGGCACTTGATATCGAGGAATTTCTCCGCTCCGAGATCCGCGCCGAATCCGGCTTCCGTAACCACATAGTCGCCGAGCTTGAGCGCGATCTTCGTCGCCATGACGCTGTTGCAGCCGTGAGCGATATTGGCGAAAGGACCGCCGTGAATGAAAGCCGGCGTATGCTCCAGCGTCTGTACGAGATTCGGCTTGAGCGCATCCTTCATAAGAGCCGCCACCGCGCCCTGCGCTTTGATATCAGCCGCGGTAACCGGTTTTCCGTCGTAAGTATAGGCTACGATGATGCGTGCCACTCTCGCCTTGAGATCATCGATATCTTTTGCAAGGCACAGAATAGCCATGATTTCGGATGCGACACTGATATCAAAGCCGTCCTCTCTCGGCGTACCGTTTGCCTTGCCGCCCAGACCGTCTGTGATGAAACGCAGCTGGCGGTCATTCATATCGAGGCATCTTTTCCATACGACTCTGCGCACGTCGATGCCGAGACTGTTACCCTGCTGAATATGATTGTCCAGCATGGCAGCGATAAGATTGTTTGCCGTCGTGACGGCATGTATGTCACCGGTAAAATGCAGATTGATATCCTCCATCGGAATAACCTGCGCATATCCGCCGCCGGCTGCTCCGCCCTTTACACCGAATACCGGTCCGAGAGAAGGTTCTCTGAGTGCAATTACCGAGTTCTTTCCTATTTTTCTGAGCGCATCACCCAGGCCGACGGAAACCGTCGTCTTTCCTTCCCCTGCGGGTGTCGGGTTGATGGCCGTAACGAGAATCAGCTTTCCGTTTTCACGGTCTTTCAGATCGTTCAGAATGTTATAATCCACCTTCGCCTTGTACTTTCCGTACAGCTCGAGGTAGTCTTCACTGACTCCGGCGATCTTCGCGATCTCATTGATGTGCATAAGTTCTGCTTCCTGAGCAATTTCGATGTCTGACTTGAATCCCATCTGCTTTCTCCTTTGCCTCCTGTCGGTTCTGATAATACTTTTCCTGCTTTCCTGCCGCCTTACAGCCGGTCAGGCAAACATCAGCCGAAAAAACAAAAGTATCCCAAAATGCCGTCTGATCACTAATTCACTCCCTATCTGCCGATAGGTGGGTACTCTGTTCAGCATGTCAGCCTTCCCGCCTGAAGAGGAGGGCCTGACCTTCACTGCTGAAACCCGAATTCCCGTGAAAGTATTGTAGGTTAAATTACATGACCATAACGCACACCCTAGGATACTTTATATATATTGCTCTATAATGTAGAATTATAGGAGTAATATACCACTTTAATTGTTTTAATTTGTCTGTTCGGGATGAAAAATCCTCACTTACTCGCTGAGATCGAGACTGCAGTTTGTCGTCACTTTCTGGACATCATCATTATCCTCCAGATCCGCAACCATCTTCTTCAGAGCCTTGATATCGGACTCTTCCGTCGGTGTCGACTCCATAGACGGGAGATACTCGATATCGGCTTCCACGAATTCATATCCTGCTTCTCTCAGCGCATCACTGACCGTATTGAAATCCTCCACGGAGGTATAGATCTCGAAGGAATCATCGAGAACCTGCATATCCTCCATGCCGGCCTCCATGCCGGCTTCCATGAGAGCGTCCTCATCGATGCTGTCCGTCTTTTCGATGACGATCAGCCCTTTTCTTTCAAACATATAGGAGACACATCCCGGCTTTCCCAGATTTCCGTTATGACGGTCGAAGGTATGCTTCACAAAAGAAGTCGTCCGGTTGTTATTGTCCGTAAGCACATCGACGATGACTGCCACGCCGCCCGGACCGTATCCTTCAAAAGATCCTTCCACGAGCACTTCACCTTCAAGCTCGCCGGTTCCCTTTTTGATCGCTTTCTGAATCTTGTCATTCGGCATATTGATGCCTTTTGCTCTTTCGATGGCGTGTTTGAGAGAAACGTTATAATCCGGATCTCCGCCCGCCTTCGCAGCGATCGTGATAACTCTTGCATATTTTGTAAAATTTGCGGCGCGCTTCGCATCCTGCGCAGCTTTTCTGCCCGCAATCGTACCGTGTCTTCCCATACTGGCAAACTCTCCTTAATTTTTTTCTATTCCTCATCCTGACGATCCGCCTTTTTTCTCCGGATATCCCGGAAAAGCCTCCTGCATCATATCCGGCATACTGCCTCGCTTTTCCGGCGAACCGCAGGATTTTCTGTCTCTTTTTCACCGCACTTTCTCCTGCCCTGTGCGGCAGGTACTGCAGCCGGAGCATTTCATCCGTTCCTTGAAGCAGTATAGCACATTTTCCGTGAGAATTCAACGTGTGAATCCTATGTAAATTGCTGCGGTTTTCCGTTAATTTTTCATCGAATGAATCGGAGCCGGAATCCGGCCTCCTCTGGCCACAAAATCCCCGCAT
>CALXIZ010000109.1 GCA_944388495.1 uncultured Clostridia bacterium
TTAAGTAAAATATTCCGATTTCGGGGAAAATATTCTAAATTTTGTATAAACCTTCAAACTGATGTAAGATAAGCTTACCGGTTTGGAGGTTTATTTTATGGCAAGAAAAGAGGATATCCCATAAAAAGCGGCTCTTCAGGAAAGTATGGTCAACTATTTAAAAGAAATTAAAAACTTATCTTATATGCATATATAACATAACCTAATATGCATATAAGCAAAGCAATCAATATAAAATAAAAATATCTTTCGAATGATTGTTTCTCTGAACTCTTAATTCGATAAATAAGAGATGCAATCCATATAATTATAGCTGCTCTGTTTTTTCAAAAATACTTTTCAGAAAATATTGACTCGGAACGGCATCCGGCATATCATAAACATAAACGATTAAGCAAATGTTTAATCGAAGGAAAAATATACGGAATGATAAACAGTACCCGAAGCAGACTGCCGGGATGCAGGAGCAGAACCGGAAATCTGCGGCGGCGCAGTATCATCGGGGCGGCACGGCCGCTTTGAAAACGATGTTTCTGATGTGGAAGAAAGAGAGAGAATTATGACCAGAAAACAGAAAAAGATGCTGATACGTATTCTTGTGGCTGCAGTTTTGCTGATCGCCCTTCAATTTATTCCGGTTGCCGGAATACCCGGATTCGTGCTGTACCTGGTGCCTTATCTCGTGATCGGATATGATATCCTGCTCAAGGCGGGAAAAGGAATCCGGAACCGGCAGCTTTTTGACGAGAGCTTTCTGATGGCGATCGCCACAGTCGGAGCCATAGCTCTGGCACTTTACGACCGCAGCGGCGACTATACCGAAGCGGTCGCCGTCATGCTTTTTTACCAGATCGGAGAATGGTTTCAGAGCTATGCGGTGGACAGAAGCCGGCGCAATATCACGGATCTCATGGATATCCGGCCGGATTACGCCAATCTGGAGATCGACGGCAGACTGATGAAAGCCGATCCGGATGATGTGGCCGTCGGCAGCGTAATCGTCGTGTAGCCGGGAGAAAAAGTGCCGATCGATGGCGTCGTGCTGGAAGGTCATTCCACGCTGAATACAGGTGCGCTGACCGGTGAAAGTCTTCCGGTCGATATCGGAGAAGGAGAGGAAATTATCAGCGGAAGCATCAACATGACGGGCGTCCTCAGAGTAAAGACGACCAAGGAGTTCGATGAATCGACCGTCTCAAAGATTCTCGATCTGGTGGAAAACGCCAGCTCGCGCAAATCGAAATCGGAGGATTTCATCTCAAAATTCGCGAGAATCTATACGCCGGCCGTCTGCATCGCGGCTGTGGCGCTGGCCGTCCTTCCGCCTCTCGTCCGCATGTCTGCAATGGGAATTCCTGCGGAGTGGGATGCGTGGATTTACCGCGCTCTGACATTCCTCGTCATCAGCTGTCCCTGCGCACTGGTCATCAGCATTCCGCTGAGTTTTTTTGCGGGAATCGGCGGTGCGAGCAGAGAAGGAATTCTCATCAAAGGCTCGAATTATCTGGAAACACTTTCCAAAACAGGAATCGTCGTTTTCGACAAGACAGGAACGCTTACACAGGGGGTTTTTGAGGTCAACGGCATTCATCACAGTGAGATGGAAGACAGAAAACTGCTGGAATACGCGGCGCTGGCGGAGAGTTCCTCTTCTCATCCGATCAGCAGGAGTCTTCAGCGGGCTTACGGAAAGGAAATCGACCGCTCGCGTGTTACTGACGTCGAAGAGATCAGCGGAAACGGTGTGACAGCAAAAGTGGACGGCATCGAAGTCGCGGCCGGAAACGACAGACTGATGGAGAGACTCGGAATTCCGTATATCGGCTGCCATCAGGCGGGAACGGTCATCCATATGGCTGTCGGCGGCAGCTATGCCGGCCATATCCTCATTTCGGACCGGATAAAGCCGGATGCGGAAAAAGCGATCGCCGGCCTGAAAGAGGCGGGGATCCGTAAAACCGTGATGCTGACGGGGGACCGGAAGGCTGCGGCAGAACAGGCAGCGGAGCGGCTGGGCATCGATGAGGTGTACAGCGGGCTTCTGCCTGCCGGAAAAGTGGAAAAGGTGGAAGAACTTCTCGGGGAGAATTCCGGAAGATCGAAGCTCGCTTTTGTCGGTGACGGGATCAACGATGCGCCGGTTCTGCGGCGCGCCGATATCGGCGTCGCTATGGGCGCGATGGGCTCTGATGCGGCGATCGAGGCGGCGGATGTGGTGCTGATGGACGATGATCCGGTTAAGATCTTGAAGGCGATCAGAATTTCGAGAAAGTGCCTCGGCATCGTCTATCAGAATATCGTCTTTGCCATCGGTATCAAGATGATCTGCCTGGTGCTGGGCGCGCTGGGAATCGCGAACATGTGGCTGGCGATCTTCGCGGATGTCGGCGTCATGATCATCGCCGTCCTCAACGCGATCCGCGCGCTGTTCGTAAAAAGACTCTGATATTTTCCGTGTCTGAGTTCAGCACATCCGGATGAGGAGACGCAGATCAGAAAAGACAGGAAAAATCCCCCTCTGTGTCAGCCGGAAGCTTTCCGGAGATACAGGAGGGGGATTTTGTAAACTGCGGGACACAAAAGGCCGGATCGTCAGCGGGATCCGGCTGTTTTCTGACCGGCCTGCGGATTATTTTCTGATGACGATCTCGCGGCCCTGTTTTCTCCAGCTGCGGAATTCCGCGGAAGCGGTGAAGAGCGCGTCTGTCGAGGAGTTGAGCGCCGTCTCTACGGAATCCTGAATGACGCTGATGATAAAACCGACGCCGACCACCTGCATGGCGATGTCGTTGGAAATGCCGAAGAGGCTGCAGGCCATCGGAATCAGCAGCAGGGATCCTCCGGCGACGCCGGATGCGCCGCAGGCTGCCACCGCTGAGAGAATACTGAGAATGACGGCGGTCAGAAGATCGACCTCGATTCCCAGCGTATTCGTGGCTGCCAGTGTCATGATACTGATCGTGATCGCGGCCCCTTCCATGTTGATCGTCGCGCCGAGCGGGATGGAGACGGAGTAGATATCCTCATCGAGATCGAGCGATTTGCACAGCTGCATATTGACAGGAATATTTGCCGCGGAGCTTCTCGTGAAAAACGCTGTGATGGCGCTTTCCTTCAGACATCGGAAGACAAGAGGATACGGATTTTTCCGGATGCAGAGGAATACGACCAGCGGATTGAGGATCAGAGCCACTGCCAGCATGGAGCAGACGAGCAGCAGGATCAGCTTTCCGTATTCCGTGAAAATACCCATGCCGCTTTCGGTTACTGCGGTAAATACGAGGCCCATGATACCGATCGGAGCACAGCTGATGATCCAGCGCACGACCTTTGTCAGAGCTTCGGAAATATCGTCGATGACGGACTTTGTATGTTCAGCGGCCATGCGCAGCGCGATACCGATGAGAATGGCCCACGCGAGCACACCGATGAAATTCGCGTTATAAAGGGCGGATACCGGATTGTCTACGATCTGCATGAGAAGCCCCTTGAGAACTTCTGTGATGCCCTCAGGCGGCGTATTTTCCGTGGCTGCTTCGGTGAGCGTGATCGACATCGGAATGATAAAGCTGACGATGACAGCCACGACGGCGGCGGCAAACGTGCCGACGAGATAGAGAATGATGACTGTCTTCAGCGTGCCGCTTTTTCCTGCCTTCGCGCGGCACAGAGAGCCGATGACAAGAAAGAAGATCAGCACCGGAGCAATCGCTCTCAGAGCACCGACGAAAAGCTCGCCGAAGATGCCTATGAATGTGGCCTGAGGAACGGCCAGTGCAAGAATGACACCGATGATCAGCCCCGCGATGATGCGTTTGATGAGACTGATACTGTTCCATTTGGATAATAATTTTTTCATGATCCTATTCTCCTATAGAATTGCTGATATTTGGCGTACAAACCGCCTTTCCGATTTTATCAGAGAAAGTGTTTTTTCGCAACGACTGCGGGCCGGATAAAGGCGAATTCCGGCGAATTATGTGATATAATGGGAAAAATTGCAGGAAAAAGGCAGAAAAAGGGGGAAACTAAGAATGAGTGAAAAGAAAAGAGAGGAAGAACGCCGAAGAAATCAGGAACACGGTAAAGTCACGGAACTGATCGACAGACTGCAGGAACGGAAAATGCTCGAACGGGAGGAATTCATATATCTGATCGACAGCCTGGATGAGGCGTCGGCTTCTTATCTTTATGCCAAGGCGCGGGAGACGTCGAAAAGCGTATTCGGAAATGAGATATATACGCGCGGACTGATCGAGATTACGAATTTCTGCAGAAACGACTGCTATTACTGCGGAATCAGACGCAGTAACCGCAATGCTGTACGTTACCGTCTGACGAAGGAGGATATTCTGCTCTGCGCGGGGGAAGGCTATGAGCTCGGTTTCCGCACTTTTGTGCTGCAGGGAGGAGAGGATCCGTATTTCACCGATGAACGCATCTGTGATATCGTGTCTTCTCTGCGGGAGAACTGGCCGGACTGCGCGGTGACGCTGTCTGTCGGAGAAAAGGAGAGGGCGAGCTATGAAGCCTATTTCAGAGCGGGAGCCGATCGCTATCTGCTCCGGCATGAGACGGCTGACTGCGGTCACTATGAAAGCCTGCATCCGTCCGGGATGTCGTTTCAGAGACGGATACAGTGTCTGTATGACCTGAAAGACATCGGCTATCAGGTGGGAGCCGGATTTATGGTGGGATCGCCGGGACAGACGACGGAATATCTGGCGGAGGATCTTTTCTTCCTGCACGCTCTGCAGCCGCATATGGTCGGAATCGGCCCGTTTCTGCCGCATCATGATACGCCGTTCGGAGGCGAAGCGGCGGGAAGCACGGACAGGACTCTTCATCTGCTCGCTATTCTGAGACTGATGATGCCGGAGCTTCTGCTGCCTGCGACGACTGCGCTGGGCACGGCGTCGTCGGACGGAAGGGAGCGCGGGATTCTGGCGGGGGCAAATGTCGTCATGCCGAATCTTTCGCCGGCTGAAGTGCGCAGAAAATATATGCTCTATGACGGAAAGGTCTCTGACGGTGCGGAATCGGCTCAGGCGCGCGCCGAGCTGGAAAAGCGCGTGCGTGCGATCGGCTACAGGCTCTCGGACAGCCGGGGAGATTCTCCGCTGTGGAAAGGCCGGGACCGGTAAACAGACGGAAAAAGCGGGCAGAACACGCGCGATGCGTTTCTGCCCGCTTTTTCACGGATTTTTCTCACAGAAAGGCTCTTTCTGCGGATTTTGTCTTCTGTTACTGCACAGTTACTGCACAGTGTCGTCCTGCTGTATGTAGAACAGTTCGTCGTGACGTCCGATGGTATCGAACAGGTTGTTATACTGAACCTGTTCATATCCTTCCAGAAGACCGGTATATTCCGATGTCTCGTCAAAGGTGTAGTACTCATCGTCGGCGGTGATGTAGCCGTTGGAGTCGATGACAGGGACATAGCGGTAAAGCGCCGAGAGATAATCGTTATATTTCGTCGTCTGCAGACCGGCTGTCTGCAGAAGCAGTGTCGAAAGATAATTGGCGCTCATCTTGTCGACGTATCCTTCTTCGATATTATAGTTTGCCCAGATGACAAACGGTGTGGCGAAGCGTTTCTGGTTATCCTCCGTGTTCAGATCGCTGATATCGGATCCGAGGAGACTCTCGACGAATTCTGTCTCGATATTCGGCTGATGGTCGCCGAACATGCAGATGATCGTCGGTTCGTCGACATTGCTGAAATATTCCACCAGCTCTTTGAATGCCTGATCCGATTCGTAGATCAGAGAGAGATAGCGGTTGGCGGCCGGATAATACTCATCCGTCGAAGTGAGCTTAATCTTCTGATCGAAATTTTCGTAGGCGGAATCATAACTTCCGTGGTTCTGCATGGTCACGTTGAAGACGAAGAACGGCCTGGAAGGATCTCGCTCTTCGTACATCTGCTGCAGAAGCTTATAGTCGAAGCGATCGCTTACAAAACGTCTCAGAAGAACATTTTCACCCGGATACTGCGCATTGACAGCGTCTTCAAAATCGCTGAAGCTCTTATTGCCGTTGCGGTATTCGTCTATGGCGTCATTGTCGATGAAGGATTCGATGCTGTCGTAACGCTCGAATCCCAGCAGCGGGTAATTGACGTCTCTCTGCCAGCTCGTTCTGTAGTAGACGTGCAGCGCGGTACGGGAATAGTTCTGCGCCGCCAGCGTATAGGCGAGAGACGGTACCTGGCTCTTGATGTAGAGCTCATAGGCGTTGCTGCCCGCAGCCAGCCAGGCCATGCTGTTTCCGGTGAGGAACTCGAATTCGGAGTTGCTCGTTCCGGCTCCGGTCACCGGCATATACAGATTTCCTTTGATCGTATTTTTCGTCAGATTTCTGACAAACGGCATATAGTCCTGATTTGTCGAGAGCTGTCCGAGGACGCGCAGATCCGAGAAGGTTTCGTTCATGATACAGATGACGTTCGGAGCCTGACCTTTCTTTTTGCGTGCGGAAGCGGCAGGCTGATCGGTATCGGAAATGCCTCTGACCGCCAGATCCGTATCAAGGCCTGTATTCGGCAGAGGATTGCCGTTTTCATCGAAGCCGTTTCCGAGCCCGTCATCCGTTTCCGAAACAGTATCCGCCTGTGCGGTATCGGAATCATCGTTCTGTTCCGTCTGTCCGGCAGGTGTGCCGGCCGGTTCCTGTGCCTGCTGTGTCTGATTCTGTCCGTCTGCCGCCGTCACAGCCGCTGCCGCCGCATCCGTCTGACCTGTATTTCCGTTCTGAGGGCTGCCGGCGTCGTTTTCTCCGCCTGCCGTGCTCTCACCGTTTTCTTCCGCTGCCAGAGCGGCTTCTTCTTCCGCACGTTTTGCCGCACGCTCCTGTATCGTCCGCGCGGAGGCGAGGATGCCTTCATCATCTTCATTTTCAGCCAGGACATTGTCCACGATGGCCGGAACCTGCGCGGCACTGTAATCCGAAGGCTTTTCGACGATCAGATATCTCGTGTTGAGGAAGAAGTTGAGCACAGTCCCCGAATTGTGATATCCTCTCGTCTGGTTCCAGAAATCCGGCTTGATGCCGTGATTTGCAGCGACATCCGTCGTATAGAACGGAACGGTGACCGCTATGATGAAAAGAATCGCGGCGATGCGCAGAATATGACTGCCGCGGTGTCTGAATTTTATCTTCGTCATCCGGATGCCGAGCATCATGATGGCGAGGAACATGAGAACACCCAGAATCAGCGTGACAGTGACGCTGTAGGAATAGTTGGAGGCCACGGCGAGTCCTGTGGATATCGTCAGAAAGTCCATCGGCACCAGCGGCGTTCCGCGGAAAGCGAGGACGATGCTGCAGCCGAAGGAAAAAAGAAAGATGATGGGTGTCATGATGAGGACCGGCATTCTGAAACTGCCGGAAAAGACCATGACGGCCGCATACAGGAGCAGATAGACGATGTAATTGCAGAAGAATGATACATAGGAAAAATCATAGATGAATTTTCCGTTGAGACATTCCGCCATACACATCGAAGCTACCGGCACCAGAAAAAACAGGACGGGGTTGACGATCCGCGCGGCCCTGTCGGATATCCGGATCTTCGTCGCGGTCAGAAGACCTGTCAGCAGGCAGAGAAATACTGCCGCTATGAGAAGCAGGCCGCCGCTTTCCGCTTCCAGAAAGAGACGGTGAAAGACGAGAACGAATACGAGAAGCACCGCCGTCAGGACGGACGCGGTGATCATCGATTTTCTCGTCATGTAAAAAGCGCTGCGGACGGCCCGGGACACGGCCCGTCTGTGCCTGCCGTCCGACACGGGAGCATGCAGCTCCTGTTCATGTGTTATTGTTCTGATCTGATTTTCCATAATTCGTTCTACCGATAATAATCTTTTTCTGTTTTCTGAGTTTTCCGTTGTTATCGCAGAGATTATATTATAATACCGCGCATTTTTCAATATCACGGAATTTATTTTACCCGTTCACAAATCTAAAGATTTTCTGAAGACGCCGGAGCCGGCGGCGGCTGTGCCCGGCTTGACAGGAGAGTGAGATGTGATATCATGTTTTTCATCGGAAAAACAGAAAAAGAAAGCGGATGAACGGGGGTGTTCCGGCGGCGGGAAACGGCGCAGGGAACACCCTCCGGCATCATCCGGGAGAAAAATTATGGATGTGATAAAAACATACGGTGATATTCTCAGGCGGAAAGCCGAAAAAAGACCGTCGGCCGCGCTGAAGATGTTCCGTTTCGGCTTTGCTCTGGAATATCAGAAGGCGACGAGATTTGCCGATCGGGCTCTTCCTTCGGGATACCGCGAGATTTACAGAGCCGCGGTCCGAAAGACGGCGGAGATTCTGTCGGATCCCTCCAAAAGCGTGTGGACGAATATTTTCGGTCCGGTGGAAATTTTTCAGTGTTTTGATCTGAACGCTACATCGATGGAGATGCTGTCCGGTTTTATGTCGGGCTTCCGCACGGAGGACTATTTTATCGACCGGGCGGAAGACGCCGGCATCGCTCCGACACTCTGTTCTTACCATAAGCATTTTATCGGAGCGGTGGAAGCGGACATCATACCGTCTCCTGCATATATCGCGGTGACCTCCGCGGTCTGCGACGGAAATATCAATACGATGCGTTATGCGGCGAAAAAGAGGGGCATGCCCTTTTTTGCCGTCGACGTGCCGCACAGTGATTCCGAAGAGGCGGAAAAATATCTGACAGGCCAGCTGTGGGAGATGATCGCGGAGCTGGAGCAGGTGACAGGAAGGAAATTCGATGCGGACAGGCTGTCGGAGACGATACGCAGAGAAAACGAGTCGAAGCGCCTTTATGCTTCTTTTGTGAAGGAAGCAAACAGGCGCTGTTATCCGAATACGCTGACGGCGCTCACCGCGCTGCTGTATCCGACGCATCTGTCTGTCGGAAGCGAAGAGGCTCTGGATCTCTTCCGCCTTCTGCGGGAGGATGTCGAAAAATATCCGGAGAAAGAATGCACACGTATCATGTGGGTGCATCTCTTTCCGTATTATCAGGAAACACTGAAGCGATACTTCAATCTTTCGGATCAGAACTATATCAGTGTATACGATTTTGCGATGGACTACATGGAAGAAATGGACGCGAACGATCCGGTGAAAGCGATTGCCCGCAAAATGCTGCGCAATATCTATAACGGCGATTTCAGCCGGAAGGCGAGGATGCTGACGGCGATGGCGGAGGAGTTTCAGCCCGACGGCGTCATTCATTACTGTCACTGGGGATGCAAACAGTCCTCAGGCGGCGTGGCACTTCTGAGGGAAGCGATGTCGGAGAAAAATTTTCCGATGCTGGTTCTCGACGGAGATGCGCTGGACCGCAGAAACGACCAGGACGGACAGATCCGGACACGTCTGGAGGCGTTTCTGGAGATGATAAAAAACAGGAGGAGCGTGAAAAGATGATCGGATATCTCTGCAAATATGCTCCCGTCGAAATTCTTCAGGCCATGGGAGCCGAAGTGTCTCTCATCATGCCGGACGCTTCGGATTACAGCAGAGCGGACAGGATGCTGCATCCGAATATCTGCTCTTTTATCAAAGGCGTGCTGGAGACATTTGCCGGCGGCGGCTATGACGGCATCGTGCTCACCAACTGCTGTGACAGCACGCGGCGTCTGTATGACCGTCTGAAAAAAGAATATCCGCAGAAATTTATCTATATGGCTGAGATACCGCGGACTGCAGGAAAGGCGGGCGCGGAGTTTCTGGCGGCTTCCGCGGCCGGGCTGGCAGACGCATATACGCGGTACAGCGGCCGTTCTTTTTCCTGTTCCGCGCTGGCGGAGCTGCTTAAGAAAAAACGGGAGGAGTGCAGCGCACGGAAGGCCGATGCGGGAAAGGCCGGTGAATACCGCCCGCCTTCCGCCTGCAAAGCGGGAAGGAAATCGTCTCCTGTAAAGATCGGCCTGACGGGCGCGCGCTGCAGCCGGAGTGTTCTCGACAGAATTGAAAGCTACGATATACACATTCTTTTTGACATGACCTGCACCGGTGTTCCCGGAAATTTTTCTGTTCCGGATCAGATTCTGAAGGCGGTTTCCGGTGAATCCGCTGGCGGAAAAAAAACGCGGGAGGAGACGGCGGAGGCTGAAAGACGTCTGCTGGAGGAATATGCGCGGCAGCTTCTGACGCAGATTCCGTGTATGAGGATGACAGACTGTTCGCCGAGAGAACGTCTTCTGAAGTCATTTGAGGACAGACTGGACGGAATTATCTTTCACACCGTTCAGTTCTGCGATAATTACTCGTATGAGTACGCTGCACTGCACGGAAATCTTTCTGTTCCGATACAGAAGCTGGAGACAGATGCGACATCTCAGTGTGAAGGGCAGATCCGGACGCGCCTGGAGGCGTTTCTGGAATCCGTCGCGGCGTCGAAGGGAATTTCCGCCCCGCAGATCATAAGACAGAAAAGGGAGAAACACAGAAAAATGGGCACAAAACTTCATGTAATGGGTATCGACAGCGGCTCCACGTCCACGAATGCCGTCATCATGGACGAGAACCGCCGGATCGAGGCTTATGCTGTCGTCAGAACGGGTGCGAAGAGCGCAGAGAGCGCAGAACACGTTTTGCGGGAGGCTCTCGAAAAAGCTTCTCTGACGAGACAGGATATCGATATGATTGTATCCACGGGATACGGCCGTGTCAGCATCCCGTTTGCTGACCGGAACGTGACAGAAATCAGCTGTCACGGAAAAGGCGCTCATTATTTCAATCCGGATGTCCGCACTGTGCTGGATATCGGAGGACAGGACAGCAAAGCGATCCGTCTCAGTGAAGACGGCGACGTCGTGGATTTTGTCATGAACGACAAATGCGCGGCGGGAACCGGAAAATTTCTGGAGATGATGGCCCGTACGCTCGAAATCGATATCGGAACGCTGGGACAGGAATCTCTGCACTGGAAAGAGGATATCGATATCAGCAGTATGTGTTCCGTCTTTGCGGAATCCGAGGTGATCTCTCTGATTGCCGATAACAGAGAAAAATGCGATATCGCCCACGGGATTCACAAGTCGGTGGCGAGCCGGGCGGTTTCGCTGATGAAGAGAGTCGGACTGCAGCCCGGATATATGATGACCGGCGGCGTGGCGAAAAATCCGGGAGCCGTGCGCGAGATCGAGGAGAAGCTGGGCGAAAAACTCTTCATCTGCGAGGAACCGGAAATCGTGGGAGCGGCCGGAGCCGCTCTCTTCGGCCTGGAGGAGCTCCTGGGCGAAGCGTGAGGATCCGAAGCCGCAAAAATCCGAAGCTGCCGAAAAGATCAGTATCCGGCGTCCACCGCTTTCTGAAGTACAGTATTGGCGACTCTGCCGGCTGCAGAGGCCCCGGAGCCTCCGCCCTCGACAAGCACCACAAAGGCGAGAGGATGATCCTCGTCGTCGAGAAAACCGGTGAACCAGGCGTTATCCGCATCGGAGGTATCGACCTGCGCGGTTCCCGATTTTGCGCCGATATCGAGTCCCGGAAAATTACTCCGTCCGTAATTGTTTTCGACGTTACTCTTCATCATGGATTTGAGCTGATCCGCTGTGGATTCTTCGAGGAGCTGCGAGGTGCTGCGGCGGATATACAGGCTGGTCCGCACTCCTTCTGTAAAAGCGGTATACTGAATGATCTGCGGTACAGCAGCTTTGCCGCCGCCGGCGACGGCGCCGGAAAAGATCATCAGCGAGCAGGGATTGACCAGGTCTTTTCCCTGTCCGACGCCGGACCACGCCAGGCCGGCATCCCCGTCAGCTTCAAAGTCGAAGGCGGACGGGGCGGTCCGGATGCCGTTGACCGAATAACTGTCGGTAAGACCTGTTTCCTCCGTGTACTGCTCCATGACGGAACTGCCGAGCTCCACCGCAAGCTGAGCAAAAGCGGCGTTGCATGAGACGTTGAGCGCCTCTTCAAAATCGACCGTTCCGTGAGCCCGGACACAGGTAATCGTCGTTCCGCCCACCTCCGTGCTTCCGGTGCAGGTAAAAGTACGCTGATCGATATCAGAGATATTTTCGATCGCGGCAGCCGCGGTGATCAGCTTGAATGTGGAGCCCGGAGCGAAGCGGGAGGAGAGCAGACGGTTGATGTAGACGCCGTCATATTCTTCGTCATCATCGGAGATTTCAGGAGGATTCGCGGGATCATAGGCAGGACTGCTCACCATGCAGATGATCTCGCCTGTCTCATAGTTATATACACCGACTGTGCCTTTATGGCCGTTGAGAGCTCTGTAGGCCTCGGCACAGACTTCAGCGTCTATGGTGAGGAAGAGGTCGCGCCCGTCCGAAAGGAGGGTATCAGCGCCGGTGACCGGATTGTAGCCCGTCAGTTTTGAGGCGAAGCGCGTCAGCGCTCCGGTACCGATGGCGCCGGACGGATCTCCTACCGCGTGCAGCGTCGCTCTTCTGATGCTGCTGTCATCATTATATGTCCATCCGCCGCTGTAGGCGGCCAGAACATCTCCTTTCGTATCGAGAACGCGTCCCCGGCTCAGGACACCGTCGGTGTAAAGGTGTCTGTTTGACGGAAACGACGCCCATTCCGCTCCCTGTGTGAAAAAACGGAAAGTGAAGAGAAGCGTTCCCGCCAGCAGAACCATGGCCAGAAGAAAGCAGATGATCGTCCGTGATGTGATCTTTTTCATCTGTCATGCCCCCTTAAACTGTTTCTGTCAAAAATGCCTGTTTTTTCGAGATCCATTTTTGTGCCCCGGTCCGGATCCGCATGAGAATCGCGGTCGAAGGCCCAGGGATCATATCCCTGTGTGTCCTGACTGATGTCGTCAAACTGACGGAAAAAATCGTCGATTTCCTGCTGTGCGGTGTGAGACGAAATCCCGCTGTGAGGCGAGCTGTCAGGATAGGGCTCCTGTCCGGGCGGATCGTCAAACCGGCGGAAGAATGCCTCTATTTCCTGTTCGTTTTCTTCCTTTGTCTTACGCGGACGGAACGGATTGAGATTCTTTTTTACCGGGATATTTTCGTCTGTCAGCTCATAGACGGGATCCGGAGGAAGATCTCCGAGAGCCGTCTTTTTGCGTACGGCAAAACTGGCGTTCTGACGTGTGTCCGCCGCCTTGAGGAAAGCGAGAAGCCCCCAGGATGCGATCATGCTGGATCCGCCGCAGGAGATGAACGGGAATGTGACGCCTGTCAGCGGCAGGATGTCCACGGAGCCGAAGACGTTTAGCATCGTCTGAAAGACCAGAAGAGAAGTGGCTGCGCAGGCCGCGATCGTATAATAAGAGGAACGGCCTGTCTGGACGACGCGGAATGCGAAGATGCAGAGCGTGATGATGCAGGCTACGGCGAGCAGCGCGATGATCAGTCCCCATTCCTCGCACAGAACGCCGAATACCAGGTCTGTCTCGGAAGCCGAGATATTGTGCAGCCATCCGTTTCCCGCTCCGACGCCGATCAGTCCTCCGCTGGAAGCTGCCGACATGGTACGTACCTGCTGATAGCCGTCGGAACTGGCGTATTCCCAGACGTGCCCCCACACGGAAAAGCGGTCCGCCACGTAAGGCTTGAAGCGGAGCACAAGGAGGATGGCGCCGGCCACGCCGCCGGTGATGAGAGAGAGCGTCGCAAAATCACCCGATCTGAGAAAAGCGATGACGAGAAAGGTGACGAAAAAGATGGAAGCCGTTCCGAAATCGCTCATGGCCGCCAGCGCCAGCAGACAGAAGCCGGACAGACACATGAAGCCGATGAGATTCCTCTTTTCAAACAGCCTGTCCAGCGTCGCCGCCCCGGCGAAGATAAAGCAGATCTTTGTCAGTTCAGAAGGCTGCAGCGAGAGTCCGAAGACAGAAATCCAGTTTCTCGCGCCGTGTGAAACCTCGCTGAAGACCAGGTTGACGAGAAGCAGGATGATGGCGGCGGCTCCCATGAGATGGCGTGTCCGCACAACGCGGTCGAGATCCCGCAGATAGAGTCCGAGAATCAGAAAGACGGCGATTCCCAGCGCGATGGCGACGGACTGTTTCAGCATGGCATCCGACAGCGCGGTAGCCGTGACGGCCAGATTCAGAGTGCAGGCGAAGAAGGCTAAAATCTCCGGTTCAAAGCCGGTCTTGCCGAAAACACGGGAAATCAGGACATAAGCCCACATGACGGCGCAGAGAATTCCGAAAGCGGCCGCTGTTTCCCGGCGGATCTCCGGTTTGGAGATGAAAAGCTGTATGACAGTGAGAATCTGAAAGAGCGTAATGAAAAGAAACGAGGTCCAGGGAGGCAGAGGGCGGCTTTTTCTCATTCTGCGAACCTTCTCCTGTTCATATTCCAGTTCGGTGATCGCTTCGAATCTGAGATCTACTCCGCCGATACCGATAATATCCCCGTGCTTCAGAGACATATCCTCCGTGACGTCCTCGCCGTTGAGCTGCGTGATATTTTTATCGGAGAGATTGTGTATCATCCATTCTCCGTCATCGTTGCGCATCAGAGAACAGTGCGTTCTGGAGATGGTGGCAAACTTTATGATGACATCGCAGTGCCGGGCTCTTCCCACGGTGCATTCCCAGTGATGGATCGGAAATCTGCCCAGATCCGGTGAGATGAGATATCCCCACGTTTCTTTCGGGTTGCGGACGCGCAGCATGCTGCGCAGAACGCTGAACAGGATGTGGACGGCCAGAATCGGCATGACCCAGCGGATGACCCCGGTGTAAATATCTCCCGGTGCGACGGAGCCGTCTGTGAGGCTGCCGAAGAGATAAGAAAAAAAACCGGCGATGCGATCAAAGATCTGACCGAAAATGCTGCCGAGCTGCGGAAGCAGATCGGAAAGATAATTCTGTATATTATTCAGTGTCTCATTCATGTGAAATCACTCCCGTCTGCATATGTTTTTTCTTTTCCTGATCTGACGCGCCGTCAGGACGGCGCAGAGAAGAGCCGGGCTGAGAACTCCGGAAAGCGGAATTTTTGCCGGAGGATGAGAGAATGATGGAGAAATAGCCGGGATCGGAGGGAAATTCCTCTGCGTTCCGGTATATCTGTTCCTCCGGCATAGTGCAGTTTCGGACCATCGCCGCGCTGCGTCCTGTCTCCCGAAGAGCCCGGGCGATTTCTCCGCTTTTTGACGGAGCCTTCATAAACACTTTTGTTCCTCCGCGCGAAAGTACATCCGTGAGAACGGCGGAAGAAACGGAAGCCGGAATGATCTCGAGCGTTTCGTCTCTTTCGCAGAGAATCTCTCCGAGACTGGCAGCCGCCGCGCAGAAGGACGGAATACCGCTGATTATCTGTACCGGATAGCCTTCCTCTTTCAGAATACGGTGAAGATAACCATAAGTGGAATAGACCGACGGATCGCCGATGGTGAGAAATGCCACGTCGGTTTCCGCGTCGAGATATTCTTTCAGCCTGTCCGCATAGCGGCGGTGACGCAGGGAGAGATCCCTCACATCTCCCGTCATGGGAAAAGGAAGCTTCAGAAGTTCTTTTTCTCTGATTTCCGGAAGTAACTTCATGACTGTCCGGTAGGAGAGACAGCACTTTTCATCCTCGGCGGGAATGGCGATGACGTCTGTCCTGCGGATAATGCTGACCGCTTTTATGGTGAGCAGCTCCGGATCACCCGGTCCGGTGCCGATTCCGTACAGAATTCCTGACAATTTTTACACCCCTTTGAACTGGTCCGAAATGTTGCTGAAATGACCTGTATAATACATACATAAATAATAAGATAAATATAGGGGCAATGCAAATAATGTTTCTTTTCGCCGGGGTAATTTTTATGATATAATAATTCAGACTGTGAGTGAGATGCGGCCGGAGAGATGCCGGCAGTACCGCCGGCAGGGGTATATTCCGGCGGAGTCGGAAAGATAATGTCAGAAAAGTGAGTAATTTTCAGAGAGGTAGTTATGGAACCCAAATATAAGCGCGTAATACTTAAGATCAGCGGCGAGGCACTGGCCGGGGACAAACATGTCGGCCTTGATGAAGGCATGCTCGAAAAGGTTGCCCATGAGGTAAAACAGATCCACGATATGGGCGTTCAGGTGGCGGTCGTCGTCGGAGGCGGAAATTTCTGGCGCGGACGTACCAGCAACAGTATGGACCGCTCGACAGCGGACTATATGGGAATGCTTGCGACGGTAATCAATTCGCTGGCGCTGCAGGACGCCTTCGAGCGCAACGGTATGCCGACCAGAGTGCAGACTGCCATTCAGATGAGAGAGGTTGCGGAGCCTTATATCCGCAGACGGGCTATCTCACAGCTCAATAAAGATATCGTCGTCATTTTCGGCGCGGGTATCGGAAATCCGTTTTTCTCCACGGATACCACGGCGGCTCTGCGTGCGGCCGAGATCGAAGCCGATGTGATTCTGCTGGCGAAGAAGGTGGACGCTGTCTACGACAGTGACCCGGAAATCAATCCGGATGCGAAAAAATACGACGTGCTGACACATCAGGAGGTTCTGGAAAAAAATCTCAAAGTCATGGATTCGACCGCAGCTTCGATCTGCCGCGACAACAATATCACGATTCATGTGTTCGCCATCGGGGAGCCTGATAATGTGATCAAGGCCGTATGCGGCGAAAAGATCGGAACGCTGATTCACTGATGCAAGATAAAAAAGGAGTAAGACAATGGACGAAGTGAAAAAGAATTACAGTACGAAGATCGAAAAGACACTGGCTGTACTGAAAGAGGATCTGAACACGGTCAGAGCAGGAAGAGCGAATCCTGCCATTCTCGACAAAATCAGTGCCGATTATTACGGCGTATCGACTCCGCTCAAAAGCCTGGCGAATATCTCCGTTCCGGATCCGAGAACGCTGCTGATCGCACCGTTTGACGTCTCCTGCATCAGCGCGGTGGAAAAAGCGATCAACGAAGCGAATCTCGGTCTCAATCCTTCCAACGACGGAAAGACGATCCGCCTCATCATCCCGCAGCTTACGGAGGAACGCCGTAAGGAACTGACGAAGACGGTCAGAAAGATGGGCGAGGATGCGAAGGTCGCTCTGAGAAACCTGAGAAGAGATGTCAATGATCAGGTGAAAAAGATGGAAAAGAACGGGGAAATGACAGAGGATGATCTGAAGAAGGGCCTCGAACAGATCCAGAAGATGACAGATGACGGCGTGAAGAAGATCGATGAGGCCGTAGCAAAAAAAGAAAAGGAAGTACTCGAGGTATGATGCAGAGACGCGGAATACCTGATGTAGTCGGATTAAAACTGCCTGCTGCCGTCGCACTGCTCGACGCGGCAGGCGTATCTTATACAGAGGAAAAACTGGAGCCGGTCGGCGCGGGCAGAAGAAATTCCGGCGGTGCGGCGCACAGAAAAGCGGAAAAGGAAACGGGCGCAGAGAAGGAAAAAATCTCCGGAGACGGGCCGGAAACGGCGGAACCGGCAGAAGAAGAAAAACGTCCGGAGAGTCTGCGTGTGATCCGCCAGCGGCTGATTTCCAAAGATGAAGTCTGTCTGTCTGTCTGCAGTGTTCCTGAATAAGATACTGAGAACAGAAAAGATCGGATTCAGGAGGGTAATATGTCTGTTCCAAATCATATAGCCATCATCATGGACGGAAACGGCAGATGGGCGAAAAAGAGAGGCCTGCCGCGTCTGATGGGGCATAATGCCGGGATGAAATCTCTGAAGGAGATCGTCCGCGCATGTTCCGACATGGGAGTGCGCTATCTGACGGTGTACGCTTTTTCCACGGAAAACTGGAAGCGTCCGGATGAGGAAGTCAGCGGTATCTTTAAAATCATGGTCAAGTATATTCAGAAAGAGCTGGCCGAGCTGAAGAGCGAAAACGTAAAAATTCAGGTCATAGGTGAGTGGGAAAAGATACCGGAGGACGCGCGCAGCAGCATGCAGTTCGCTCTCCGGGAAACGGAGGCGAATACGGGACTTCAGTTTCAGATCGCGCTCAATTACGGCGGGCGCCGGGAGATACTCGATGCGGTAAAAGAGCTTTACCGCAGAACGGAGGAAGCGGGCGGCGATATCGAATCGATAAAAGAAGAGGATATCGGGCGTTATCTCTCCACGGCGGGAACACCGGATCCCGATATGATCATACGCACAGGCGGAGAGCTCAGGCTCAGCAATTTCATGCTCTGGCAGTGCGCCTACAGTGAACTGATTTTCCGCGACGTCTACTGGCCGGATTTTGACAAAAAAGAACTGGAGAGCTGTATCGCGGAATTTGAGCAGCGCCACAGGCGCTACGGCGGACTGTAGCCGCCGGACGTGAAATCGAAAAAGAGGTTTGAAATCGGATGAAAACGAGAATCATTTCCGGACTGATCATGGCGCCTTTTCTCGTACTGGTGCTTCTGGGAGGCCCGCTGATCACTGTCGCGTGTCTGATTATCGCGCTGATGGGGATCAGAGAATTTTTCAACGGATTCCGGCAGATGGAGATCCGCGCCTCCTATCCGGCGGCGGTGGTTTCCGTGGCAATGCTGTACGGAGTTCACTATCTGAACGAATATGTTCCCATGGAAGCGGAGACGGTGACAGGACTTTACCTGGGATGGGTTTTTCTGTCGGTGCTCATATGTCTGCTCTTTCTGTTCCGGATAGAAAAGCGGCGTCTGGAAGACTGCATGGCGACGATTACCGGCATTTTTTATATCGGATTTTTCTCCTATCACGCAGTCCTCACGGAAGACCGATACGGAGATCTGTGCAGCGTTTCGCCGGTATGGCTGATCCTGATCACCGCCTTCTGTACGGATATCTTTGCCTACTTCGGCGGCTATTTCCTGGGCAGACATAAGCTCTGTCCCGTGATCAGCCCGAAAAAGACGGTCGAAGGATCGGTATGCGGAATCCTCGGCAGCGTCCTGTTTTCCGTGCTGTTCGGCTGGCTGTTTATGGATCATTCCCTGATCGGAGCGTGTCTTCTGATCGGTGTGCTGGGAGGTATCGTATCACAGCTCGGCGATCTGACAGCTTCTGTCTTCAAAAGGAAGATGGGAATCAAAGATTACGGTCATCTGATTCCGGGACACGGCGGAATCATGGATCGTTTTGACAGTGTTCTCTTCACGGCTCCGATGGTATATTACTGCCTCCTGGCAGTGTCGTTTCTGGAAGGATAAGGGCTGAAAAAATGAAAAAAATCGCAGTACTGGGATCGACGGGTTCGATCGGAACGCAGACTCTGAATGTGATCAGAGAAAATCCGGAAAAGTATGAGGTCAGCGCTCTGTCATGCAGAAGCAGCGCTCCGCTTCTGGCGGAGCAGATTGAAGAATTTCATCCCGCCTGCGCGGCGACGGGCGATCAGGAGACAGCGCGGAAGCTGGCGGAGCGTTTTCCGGAAACGAGATTCGTCTGGGGGCCTCAGGGGCTGGCGGAGATCGCGGCGGAAGCGGAATACGATATTCTTCTGAATGCGCTTGTGGGAATGTCAGGTCTTGTGCCCACATACAATGCTGTATCGGCAGGAAGGACCGTGGCGCTGGCGAACAAAGAGACTCTGGTGGCGGGAGGAGAACTCATCTGCAGGACTCAGAAAAAGACGGGAGCCCGGATTCTGCCGGTAGACAGCGAGCACAGTGCGATTTTTCAGTGTCTGAAGGGATATGAGAAAAGTCAGGTGGAAAAAATTCTGCTGACGGCATCCGGCGGTCCTTTCCGGGGAAAGACGACGGAGGAGCTGAGATCTGTCACTCTGGCGGAGGCGCTCGACCATCCGCGGTGGAAGATGGGCAGCAAGATCACGATCGATTCTGCCACTCTGATGAATAAAGGATTTGAAGTCATCGAAGCGAAATGGCTGTTTGATCTGAAGCCGGAGCAGATTGAGGTCGTCGTCCATCCGGAGAGTATCGTCCATTCCATGGTACAGTACTGTGACGGCGCCGTCATGGCGCAGCTCGGCGTGCCCGATATGGCGATTCCGATCAGCTTTGCTCTGGAATATCCTCACCGTCTGAGGAATGCGCAGCAGCGCCTCGATCTGAAAAAGACGGGATCTCTCACTTTTGAGGAGCCGGATGTGCGGACGTTCCGCTGTCTTCAGTTCGCCTATGACGCGCTCAGAGCGGGGAAAACATACTGTACGGCTCTGAATGCCGCCAATGAAGTGGCTGTCGGAGCTTTTCTCGGCGGAAAAATCGCCTTCTGCGATATCACGGACTGTCTCGACGAAGTGATGCAGCGGCACCGGCCGTCGGAAGATGCGGATCTTGAGGAACTGATGAGAGTGGATGCACAGACGCGCAAAACGGCGGAAAGCATACTGGAGGTCTGAAGCGATGCATATCATTGCGGGTATCATTACGGCACTGATTCTGTTTGCCGTTCTGGTCATCGTCCATGAAAGCGGTCATTTTTTGACCGCCAAGGCGGTGGGAATACGGGTAAACGAATTTTCGGTCGGCATGGGACCGCTGATCTGGAAAAAGGAGACGGAGGAGACGACATACAGTATCCGTGCCCTTCCGATCGGCGGTTACGTGGCCATGGAAGGAGAAAGCGACGAATCGGACGACGAAAGAGCGTTTAATAATAAGCCTGCCTGGGCCAGAGCGCTTGTCGTCACCGCCGGCCCGCTGATGAATTTTCTTCTGGCGGTGCTCGTAATCGGCGGAATGATCACCTGGTCGGGGACGTCCGTGGAACCTTATGTTGCGGAGGCGCCGGAGGGAATGCCGGCTTATGCCGCCGGCATCCTGCAGGGCGACAGGATCGTGTCGGTGGACGGCACGGAGATTTCCGACGGAGAGGAGATCAGCAAAGCGATCTCGGAGATTCCGGCGGATGCGGAGTCTGTTTCTCTGGGCGTCGAGCGCGGCGGAACGACACAGATTATCGATATACCTCTTCAGGAAACGGAGGACGGCAGCCGTATAATCGGCATCCGCTTTGAAGTCGGTCATAATTTGCTGAAAGGAATCCTGCAGGGATTCCGCGGATCTGTGGAGATGGAACGTCTGATGATCGCGGCTCTGGGAGATATTCTGACGGGGAATGCGGATCAGGGCGATGTGGTGGGCCCGATCGGCGTCGTCAGTATCGTGGATCAGACAGTTCAGACGGGTTTTCTGAATGTACTCTATCTGCTGGCTCTTCTCAGCCTCAATCTGGCACTCGTCAATATATTGCCGTTTCCGGCTCTTGACGGAGGCAGACTGCTGTTTATCGTGATCCGCACCGTTACGGGAAAGGCCATCAGTGATGAGACAGAAGCAAAGATACACTTTCTGGGCATGTTTGTCCTTTTTTCTCTGATGATCTTTATTACACTCAAAGATTTTAATGTTTTTATTCTCGGAAACGGATAAGGAGCAGCTGATGAGAAGAAAATCAAGGCGAGTCATGTGCGGCGCGGTACCCGTCGGAGACGGCGCGCCTGTGTCGATTCAGTCGATGACAAATACGGACACGAGGGATGCCGAAGCGACGCTGCGGCAGATCAGACGCCTGGAGGATGCGGGATGTGAAATTGTCCGCGTTTCCGTACCGGACAGAGAGGCTGCGGAATCATTCCGTCTGATACGCGAAAAGACGGAGCTGCCGCTGGTCGCCGATATTCATTTTGACTACCGTCTTGCGGTGGAGGCGATCCGGGCCGGCGCGGACAAGGTGAGAATCAATCCGGGCAATATCGGAAGCGAGGAAGGCGTACGGGCTGTAGTCCGGGAGGCAAAGAAACGGCATATTCCGGTGAGAATCGGCGTCAATTCCGGTTCGATCGAGAAGGATATCCTGGCGGCACACGGCGGACCGACGGCGGAGGGACTGGTGGAAAGCGCTCTCCGCAGTGCGGAGCTTGTGGAAGGAATGGGACTGGAGGATATCGTTCTGTCTGTCAAATCCTCCGATGTGGTCATGAATTACAGAGCGTATCTTCTTCTGGCGGAGCGGACGGATTATCCGCTTCATATCGGTGTGACAGAGTCGGGAACGCCTTCCACGGGGATTATAAAATCCTCTGTGGGACTGGGAGCGCTCCTGCTGGCCGGCGTCGGCGACACGCTACGTGTTTCCCTGACGGCGGATCCGGTGAGAGAGATTCCGGTGGCGCGTGAAATTCTGAAAAACACCGGATATTTCGACGGCGGAATCGATTTTGTATCCTGTCCGACCTGTTCCCGCTGTAAGACGGATCTGACAAAGATAGCGGACGACATCATGTCTCAGCTGGGAAGGATCGAAAACAGGATGCTGAGAAAAAAGATGCCGAAGATAAAGGTTGCCGTGATGGGCTGTGCGGTCAACGGCCCGGGCGAAGCGTCGGACGCCGATGTCGGCGTCGCCTGCGGAGACGGAAAAGGTGTGATCTTCTGCGGCGGAAAGATTGTGGATACCGTTCCGGAAGCGGAGATCACGCGGCGCATCGTCTCGGAGGCGGAGCGGCTGACAGGAGAAAAAAACGGCGGTGAGGAAACGGCGGCGGGAATGTAAATATTGAAAATATCGCGCAGCCGGTATCCGGATCTTCAGAAGTATGGTAAGGTATAGATATAAGACCGCAGGCGGAAAAGGAGGGAAAAAATGTATATCGGGCTGTTCGGAATCGGCGAGGTGTCGATGATCGTCGTATGGCTCGTCATAGCAGTAATTCTGGCACTGATCGAGGCATTTACACAGGGACTGACGACGATCTGGTTTGCCGGCGGCGCCGTGGTGGCGGCGGCGGTGGCCGTCTTTTCGGATAATATCCTGCTTCAGTTTCTCGCCGGTCTGGCGGTTTCCGTCGTATTGCTTTACTTTACACGGCCGCTGGTGAAGGATAAATTTACACGCAGACTGGTAAAGACAAATGTCTCGGCTCTGATCGGCCGGACGGGCACGGCGGAAAGCCCGCTGACGGACGGCGAACCCGGAACGGTGCGCGCCGACGGCAAAACGTGGACGGCGCTGCTCGCACCGGATGAGGCTGACGTAAAAGAAGGCGAAAAAGTAGAGATCGTATCTGTTGAGGGCGTGAAACTGATCGTAAAAGGAAAAAAGGAGAGGTTTTCATGATTGTTTTCATCATTATCGTAGCGGTAATCATCATTGCACTGATCGTCACAAATATCAGAATCGTTCCTCAGGCCAATGCTTATGTGGTGGAGCGTCTCGGCGCCTATATGAGCACATGGGATGTGGGCCTTCACGTAAAGATCCCGCTGATCGACAAGATCGCAAAGAAAATATCGCTCAAGGAACATGTGATCGATTTTCCTCCTCAGCCGGTGATCACCAAGGACAATGTCACGATGGAGATCGACACCGTCATCTATTTTCAGGTTACCGATCCGAAGCTTTATACATACGGTGTGGCAAATCCGATGGCGGCCATCGAAAATCTGACGGCGACGACACTGAGAAATATCATCGGTGATCTCGAACTGGACGAGTCTCTGACGAGCCGCGAGATCATCAACTCGAAGATCCGGATCGTGCTCGATGAGGCGACCGATGCCTGGGGCATCAAGATCAACCGCGTAGAAGTGAAGAATATCGTTCCGCCGGCGGATATTCAGAATGCCATGGAAAAGCAGATGCGGGCCGAAAGAGAGCGCCGTGAGGCGATTCTGAAAGCGGAAGGCGAAAAGAAGTCGGCGATCCTGATCGCGGAGGGCAAAAAGCAGTCGACGATTCTCGAGGCGGAAGCCGCAAAACAGGCGACGATTCTCGAAGCACAGGCGGCCAGAGAAGCGGCGGTTGCCGAGGCGGAGGGACAGGCCGAGGCGATCCGTCTGGTTCAGCAGGCGACAGCGGACGGCATCCGCATGATCATGGAATCGAATCCGGATGAGAAGGTTATCTCTCTGAAGAGTCTCGAGGCGTTTACAGCTGCGGCGGACGGAAAAGCCACGAAGATTATCATTCCTTCCGAGATTCAGGGGCTGGCGGGACTGGCTTCTTCTCTTCAGGGAGTTCTTACAGACAGCAGGGAAGGAAAGTGATTCCGGCTGTTCGGCCGTCTGCAGCCGTGACCGGAAAATCAGGAGAGCGGAATCATGAAACGATTTATTGAAGATCATATCAGCTGGGAAAAACTCGCCCCTCACGACAGGGGCGAGTTTCTTCTGAATGTGGAACACGCGTCGGTGATCCGGGAGACGCAGAAACTGAACCTGGATCTGTCTTTGAATTTTATCATTCCTCACGACGATCTGCAGGCTGTGACAGAGGATTTCAGGCGGCAGATCGAGGGGCTGACCGGAGTCTCTTACCGCTTCCGCTATGATGCCCCGGTTCTGACGGAGGAGGAAATCGTCTCTCTTTATGTTCCGTATATGATCGATGCGATGTCGGATCTGGGAAGTCTGCGTCATACGACGGACATGAAAAATTTTCTCTTTAACGGAAATCAGGTCATCATCTATGCGCTGGGAGAGGAGACCGTGCGAAGTCTGAACCGGACGGCGGCTCCGGCTATGAACGGGATGCTCGCTCATGATTTCGGAATACAGAAGATGTTCGTGTTCCGGAATAAGGACGAAAAATATGAGGAAAAGATCCGGATCATGCGCGATCAGACAAAAGATGAACTCAGACGTGTCAGCGAAGAGACACAGAGGGCCGCGATGGCGGCCAAAGCCGCAGATGCAGCGGATCAGACGGGAGGGGCCGCTTCAGCCAAAACGGGTTCCTCCTCTTCCGGTCCGGATTCCTTCGGCCGGAAATCTCCTGCCGCGGCACAGGGAGCAGCCGGCGGCGGAAAGGCGGGACGCAGACGCGGATATGAAGGTCCTGTCCGCGGA
>CALXIZ010000110.1 GCA_944388495.1 uncultured Clostridia bacterium
AGATACCGCGATCACTGCATCGTATGCACCGCGCCGAGCAAGACGTTCAATCTCGCCGGCCTGTGCGCATCCAATATCATCATCGCCGGCCGAAGTCTGCGTAAAAAATTCCGGGAATGTGTATCGAACACAGGAATCGGCGGTCTGAACGTCATGGCTCTTTCCGCCTGCCGCGCAGCCTATGAACACGGTCTTTCCTGGCTCGAAGAGCTGCGCGGATACCTTCGCGCAAATATCGATTATGCCGACCGCTTTCTCAGAGAAAATGCGCCGCAGATACGTCTGATCCGGCCGGAAGGGACATATCTTCTGTGGCTGGACATGAGAGAGCTCGGCCTTTCGGGAGAAGAGCTGGAAACATTCATCACGGAAAAAGCCGGTCTGTGGCTCGACGGCGGGATCATGTTCGGACCGGAGGGCGAAGGCTTCCAGCGCCTGAATGCCGCCTGCCCGCGTTCCGTCCTCAAAGAGGCGCTCACCCGGCTCTGCTGTGCCGTCCGCTCTGCCCGCTGATTTTTCCGTCCTTCTGTCTCTGCGCATCGGGAAAAAAGGACTCTCTATCATAAGACACGGTGCCTCCGGCAGGCGGAGGCACCGTGTCTCTGGCTTTCCGGAACCCTGTTATTCTGTTGTATCCCGATCTTCTGTGCCCGGATCTTTTCCCGCCGTCCGGCGACAGACGGCAGCATCCGGTCCGATCTCTTCCGGTATGTTGTTTTCCGGATTTTCCTCTCAGGATTTGTATTCCAGTTCCGGATTTTTCATCAGAACCGTCGTATTTGCCGGAACGGATGAGGTTACAAATGCGTTGCCGCCGATCGTGCTTCCCTCTCCGATCACCGTCGTTCCGCCGAGAATCGATGCTCCCGAATAGATCGTCACATAATCCTGAATGTCCGGATGGCGCTTCGTTCCTTTGATCGCCTGGCCTCCCTTTGTCGACAGACCGCCCAGCGTAACGCCCTGATAAATCTTCACATGATGTCCTATCGTAGTCGTCTCTCCGATGACGATGCCGGTACCGTGGTCGATGAAAAAATACTTTCCGACGGTGGCTCCCGGATGAATGTCGATTCCCGTTTTGCCGTGGGCATGTTCCGTCATGATGCGCGGAATCAGCGGAACACCTAAAACGAAGAGTTCATGGGCGATCCGGTAGACGGTTATGGCATAGATACCCGGATAGGAATAGATGATCTCTTCCATGCTGTATGCCGCCGGGTCCCCGTCAAAGGCCGCCTGAACGTCAGTCTCCAGATATTCTCTGATTTTTCCGATCTGCATCAGAAATTCATCGCATTTTTCTCCGACCTGCTGTTCGATGGCGCCTGCAAACCCGCAGGTCGCAGGATCGCAGCACAGATAGGCTTTCATCATCTGTTTTTTCAGATGATATCTGATATCTTCGATCAGCTCTCCCACATAATATTCTATGTACTCCGATTTGAGATTTTTCACCTCGAAAAATCCCGGGAACACGAGTTTGCGGATCGATTCAAGAACACCGACCACGGTTTCTCTGTTCGGCTGTGAAACCTTATCGATCTGCGTCGTGAGCGTATGCTCCTGATAGCTGTCAAGAATACCCTTTACGATTTGCGCTGTCTTTTCCGACATAAAATTCCTCCAACTTTATCCGTGATATAATCCTGTCTTTCTTTTCACTCTCCGAAAAGCGGCGTCGAGTAATACCTGTCTCCGCTGTCCGGCAGAATGACGGCGATTCTTTTTCCTCTGTTCTCCGGTCTTCCGGCTACCTGTACGGCTGCATAAAGCGCGGCTCCCGAAGAGATCCCCGCGAGAAATCCCTCGCATCTTGCCAGTTCTCTTCCCATGACAAAGCAGGATTCGTCGTCCACTCTGAAAACTTCATCATAAAGCTCTGTGTTCAGAAGCTTCGGAATGAAATTCGGTCCGATCCCCTGAATTTTATGAGGGCCGCTCACTCCTTCCGAAAGCATCGGCGAAGAAGCCGGCTCCACAGCGATCACTTTCAGATCCGGATTTTTCGATTTCAGATATTCGCCGGCTCCCGTCAGCGTTCCGCCCGTTCCGACAGCGGCGATGAAGATATCCACATTTCCGTCCGTGTCCTCCCAGATCTCCGGTCCTGTCGTCTGTCTGTGAGCCTCTGCATTTGCCGGATTTTCAAACTGAAGCGGTATGAAGCTTCCCGGATACTGACGCGCCAGTTCCTCCGCCTTTTCCACGGCTCCCGTCATCGCCAGCGCTCCGTCTGTCAGCACGACCTCCGCACCGTAGGCTTTCAGAATATTGATCCGTTCCACGCTCATCGTGTCCGGCATCGTCAGAATGACCCGGTACCCTTTTACCGCCGCCGCGGAAGCCAGACCTATTCCCGTATTTCCCGAAGTGGGCTCGATAATGACGGATCCCTCTGAAAGAAGACCTCTGCGCTCGGCATCCTCGATCATCCACAGCGCCGCTCTGTCTTTTGTGCTTCCCGCCGGATTGAGATACTCCAGCTTCGCGAGGATCATTGCTTCGAGACCGTATTTCTCTTCGATCCTGCCGAGCTCTACCAGAGGCGTACCTCCGATCGCTTCCGTTATATTTTTATAAATCCTTCCCATCGCGCCGTTCCTCCTCTTTTCTCTTTTCCGCGCCGTCCGGTGCGGCACACAGCTGCCGGAAAACGGACAGCTCATGTCTTTATGTTATTCAAGAATCTGAATGACATCGCCTTTGCGCGCCGTTCCCGGTTCGAGGATCTTTACAAAAATCCCCTCCCGCGGCATGACACAGTCTCCCGCCGCCTGACGTATCGCGCATCCCTGATGGCATTCCTTTCCGATCTGTGTCACCTCCGCCAGAGCCGTTCCGATTTTCATTCTCGTTCCCACGGGAAGCTCAAAAAGGACGACGCCCCGCGTGACAATATTTTCGCCGAAATCTCCCGGTCTCAGTCTGATCTTTGTCAGCAGCTGCTGCAGGCGGTCCACACTCTCCTGTGCCAGCAGCGATACCTGACGGTGCCAGTTTCCGGCGTGGGCGTCTCCTTCGATGCCCCAGTCCGGCCTCATTTCGATCTCGTCCACAGGAGTTTTCTGAACGCCTTTTTTCTCACTGATACAGACTTCTTCAATATATGCTCTTTTCATTCACTCCGCCTTTCTTCCGTCCCTTTCCACTGTCCTGTTTTCTTCCGGTTTCCGGAAATCCGCGCAGATATTTTTCCGTCTGTCATCTGCGTCTTCTGTCTGCCCCGGACTGCATTATTTATATGTTATCCGCAATCGCTCCGGCAATCAATAGCAAAACGGCAAAACGCCGGCGCAAAATTTCGCGCCGGCGTTTTGCCGTTTTTTCTGTCATTTATCCTTTTATGAAGCGGAAGGAAGCGTCACGCCCTGCGGAATATCATCCGCCGCGATGTAGCCCGTCATATAATCATCATAGCTGTTCCAGAAAGTCAGATAATATACTTTACCCGTTCCCAGCAGTGATTCTTCCGTTCCCAGATCATATACCGATTCTCTCATAGCGGAAAAGAGTGTCTCCATAACACTTTTATCCGATACGACGACCGATCTCTCATCAGTATCCGGTTCGATGTTTTCACACAGAAACTGCGGCTGTGTCCATCCTTCGGCGTCCAGCTCATAAAGGCTGACCGCGGCACAGCGGTATCCGTCCGAAAAGCTGCCCATATAACCGTGTTCTTTGAGCCAGGTGACGGTATCTCTGTTTCCGATGCGGATATAAAAGGTATCCGTGACGCTGACGGTATTTCCTTTTTCATCCTTTCCGCTGCGAAAGACGTCAAACTCATAGCAGTTCATGCTGCTGCCGAGAGCGATCTGCTCTTTTCCGGAAAGTTTCTTCATCTCACCGGCATAGATGCGGTACAGCTCCTGCGTCTCTTCTCTGCTCAGAGTTACCGCCGCCGTCACATCCTGTGCAGGATCGGCCGCAGCAGCTCCTTCAGAGCTGTAAAGTCTGTCCTGAAGCGGAATCAGACTGGATGAAATGATGCTTTCCTCATCGATATCGATCATTCCCGCTGCATATTCGCTGATCTCGCTGCTCTCCTCCAGATCGGCAAGAGCCGGGCAGGAATACAGCAGACCGGAAGGAACCGTATAGGAACGCGACAGGATTTCATGATAGTCATCACTGTCGGGATTCCCGGTGAAATAAGTCAGCTGAACATGGCTTGTCATCTCATAGTCGGCTGCCTTTTTCGACGCATCCTCCATTTCCGTCAGTTCTCTGTGAAGCGCTTCCGCGAGAGCGACCGATTCCGGATTATCGAGAGTCACCTCTGTCCATCCTTCCGTCATCGCATCCGTGAAGTCGATGCCTTCGATTTTTACACCGTCAGCCTCACCTTCCCCCGGCACTTTCGATTCGAAGCCGGTGAGATCCAGTACGATCACCGCAAAGAAGACACAGGCCACGATCAGATAGGATATCATCATCTTCAGCAGTCCCCGGTCGAAGACGCGGATCGTCTTCATGATGATCATCCGGATGACGACCATCGCCAGTACGGCTCCGGCCACATATCCGAAGACTGTTATCGCCGGAGAATAGTCAAAGGCTTCGTGAAACACAAAGCCGAGCAGCGACATACCCAGAAATCCGAAGATCAGTGTGATGGCCACGTTTGCCGCATTGAACACGACTCCGTCTGTCGCCCTTTCCAGCCGGCGCTTCCGGTACAGAAGCAGAGAAAAGGCGATGATGAGCGCCGTGATCAGAAGCCAGATCAGACTTTCTTTCAGGCTGAAGTGGACATTGTCAACGGATGCGATCAGCGGATGCAGATTACCCGCCATACTGAAAGATCCGCTGTTATATCCGAACAGATAAATTCCGAAATACTGTATCAGCAGCAGATAGCAGAGCGGCACGATGCCGTTGAAACCGACGGCGGCGATAAAGTGGTGCAGCGACGTTCCTGTAATCATTCCGCCGAAGACGGTGATAGCCAGAATATATAAGGATACCAGAATGCAGTCCCATATCCATTTTACGACTCCCGCTCTTGCGAAGACATTTCTCGCCGTCTCCGCCGTCTGATCTCCGTAATAATATGCGGCCTGCGATCCGAATGTCTCGTATCCTGTATCATAAATCGGCGAAGCCATGATCAGCAGCACAATCCCCGTCAGAAGAAGCGGCAGAACGGCAAAAAGCACACAGGACAGGAAATGCCCGCAGAACAGACTGCTTCTCGTCACCGGCTGAGAATGAACCGACATCACACTTCCCGTACGATGAAGATAACTGAAGACCAACAGTCCGGACAGAAGCGGTACCCACGCCATATTGATGATGAGAAACGGATTCTGACCGCAGAGTATCGCATCCACCGTCGCTCCGAGAATCATGGCGTCAGCTCCGCCGTTTTCCGTAAGCAGACCGTACTGTACGATCACCGGCAGCAGACCGAAAAGGAAATAGCCGATGAAAGCCAGGACAGGAATCGCCCAGAAGCGCCGGAAATCCTCCCGGATAACCGCAGCCGGGATGCTATAGAATGATGTCTTTGACTTCATAATTTTCCCCTCCCAGTTCATAGATGAAAATTTCCTCCAGCGTCAGCGGCAGCACATCGAACAGAATAGGATGATATGCCTCAAGCTTTTTTCTTATCTGTTCACTGTCATTGCGGACGATCAGCAGATCTACTTTTCCTCTGGATTCACAGTGAATGACGTTCAGACCCCGGTAGCGCTCTTCGGGATCCCCTTCTTCCCGGAAAGCCACCTGTATCTTATTGATATCCGATTTCAGTTCGTCGAGGTCGCGTTCGATCTTCATCTCGCCTTTATCCAGAATGCCGATACTGTCACAGATACCTTCCATCTCCCGCAGATTGTGCGAGGAAATGAGAGCTGTCATCCCGTCCGCCACGTCCTCGATGATATATTTCCACACGAGCTGGCGGATGATCGGATCGAGGCCGTCGATCGGCTCGTCGAGAATCAGATACTGCGGATGTGTCGACATAGTGAGTATGAAAGCAGCCTGCTTCTGCATCCCCTTGGAAAAACTGTTCATCTTTTTCCTGCTTCGCAGGCCGAAGGCCTGAATCATCGCTTCATACCGCTCTTTATCCCAGTCCGGATAGAGAGAACGGTAATAGCGCACCGCCTCTTTCATCGTATAGGAGGAGAACCAGCTGAGATCGTCGGGCACAAATCCGATCTTCGCCTTCAGTGAAGCGTTTTCATATACAGGTTCGCCGTCAAACAGAATTTCCCCGGAATCCTGCTTCAGGACACCCGTCAGATGCTTGATGATCGTCGTTTTTCCCGATCCGTTTGTTCCCACCAGACCGTAGATCGATCCGGTCTCCACATGGAGAGACAGATCCTTCAGAGCCTGAAATCCGTCGAAAGATTTATTCACGTTCTTTACGGTGATCAACCTCTTCACCTCCCTCTCCGTAGACTTCGTCCACTTTTTCTTTTACTTCGTCTGACGTCACCCCCATGAACATCAGCTCCCGCACGGCGAATTTCAGATCCTCGCTGACTTCGCCGATACGTTTTTCGTCAAATCTCATCTCTTCCCGCTCCTTCACAAAACTTCCGCGTCCGTTCACCGTATAGATAAACCCCTGATGCTCTAATTCCCGATACGCCTTTTGAATCGTATTCGGATTGACGGTCAGCGTCCGCGACAGCTCTCTGACAGAAGGCAGCTTTGACTCAGCGGGAAGCAGCCCCGTGACGATCAGTTCTTTGACATTATCGACGACCTGCTCGTAGATAGATTTCCTGCTCTTCATGTCAACCTGAAACAAAATCAGTCCCCCCTCTCTTTTCTTTTTCCGGGATGAAAAACGACGCCGGCACAGTTCTTCTCTTCAGTCTTCTTATTCCGGCATCCGGCGCTTTGCATATCCGGCACACCGCTGTCCTTCATCTCTTTTCGTACTAAGTGTACCACTCATGTTAGTACACTGTCAACAGTAATTTCTGATTCTGTGAATCTGACAGAGCCGAAGGCCTGCTGAAGACTGTTTTTTCAGATAAACAGTATAAAACAGTTGACACACTGTTATGCACTGTTATATACTGTTATCATCAAAAAGCGGAATATACCGAACGAGTCATGACGGCCGGCTTTTTCCGCTCTTTCAGCCGGCAGAAGCAAGAGGGAACCCTGTATGAATATCATCATCGCACACTCTTCGATGGTGCCGATCTACGAGCAGATCACCGCTCAGATTAAAGCCGCCGTCCTTTCCGGCGAACTGAAGCCTGACGATGCCCTGCCGTCCGTCCGCACTCTCTCGAAGGAACTGAAAATCAGCGCTCTTACCGTAAAAAAAGCGTATGACCGTCTCGAAGAAGACGGCTGTATCGTCACCGTTCACGGCAAAGGCAGCTTTGTCTCCGGCTCCGGCACTGATCTCCTCGCGGAGGAGCGCAGAAAGGATGTGGAAGCCGGTCTGGAAAAGGCTGTCCAAAAGGGCAGGCAGTACGGCATGAGCGATCAGGAAATCCGCGATCTTTTCGATCTGATTCTGGAGGACTGATACTCGCTGAACGCCGCGCTGCGCTGACGATCCGCTGATTTCAGATATATTTCAGGAGGATAAAACACATGCTCTCCATCGATCATCTCAGAAAAAATTACGGCTCTTTCCGTCTGGACTGCACGCTGTCCGTAAAACCGGGATATATCACCGGTCTCGTCGGACAGAACGGTTCGGGAAAAAGCACGACCTTCAAAGCCGTTCTCGGGCTGATCCGCCCCGACGGCGGAACGGTCACACTGTTCGGAAAGGATTCCTGTGATCTCACCGTAAAGGACCGTGAAAAACTCGGCGTCGTCCTGTCAGATTCCGGCTTCAGCGGTTATCTTACCGTCCGCGACATTCTGCCCGTGCTCGGCAGCATGTACCGGCAGTTCGACCGTCATGCCTTTGTCGCCGGCTGCAGCCGTTTTCAGATCCCTCTCGATAAAAAAATCAGGGATTTTTCCACGGGAATGAAGGCCAAACTCAAATTTCTCACGGCGCTGAATCATAAAGCGCAGTTTCTGATCCTCGACGAACCTACTGCGGGGCTCGACGTGCTCGCCAGAGACGAACTGCTCGACATGCTGCGGGCATATATCGAAGAAGATGACAGCCGCTCCGTTCTGATCAGCTCTCACATATCGGCCGATCTGGAGACGCTCTGCGACGATTTTTACATGATCCATGACGGACATATACTCCTGCATGAAGAAACGGACGTCCTGCTCAGCGACTACGGAATTCTGAAGCTCAGCAGGAATCAGTATGAAAAACTCGACCGCCGCTATCTTCTGCGGGTGAAAGAAGAGAATTTCGGATACAGCTGTCTGACCTGCGAAAAGCAGTTCTACGCGGAAAATTATCCCGATATTGTTATCGAAAAGGGCAGTATCGACGATATGATCGCCATGATGATAAAGGGAAGCCCGGAAAATGCCGGCGCAGGTGTACAGGACAGGGACGTGATTCAGTTTCTGAATAGAAAATGAGAAACGGAATATCAAAGGAGAAAAATATATGAAAGGTTTACTGATAAAAGACTTCAAACTTCTGAAAAATCAGAAATCTCTGATTTTCATATTCTTCGCCGTCATTCTGCTGCTGCTTTTCAGTACAGATGTCTCGCCTCTTTTCGCCGTAGGATACGCTGCCTTTATCGGAGCCGTCGTCGTCATCAGCACGATCTCCTATGACGAGTATGACAACGGAAATGCGTTTCTCTTTACGCTGCCTTTCCGCAGAAAAGATTATGCAGCCGAAAAATATATCTTTACACTTCTGTGCAGCGGCACGGCATGGCTTTTATCGACGGCTGCCGTCGCGGTCTTCGAATATCTGAAACAGCCCCGGATGATGCTTTCCGACACCATCTTTCCCGCTCTTCTCATTCTGTCGGTTTTCATCCTCATAGCTTCTGTGATGCTGCCCGTCCAGCTGAAATTCGGCCAGAACAGAGGAACTCTGGCAGTCTTTGTCACTTTTTTTCTCATCGCCGCCGTCATCTGGCTGACCTCAAAGCTTCTCGCCTCCTTCGGCATCGACTCCGAAAAATGGTTCGCCACGGTGCAGTCCGCATCCTTCGGCATACTGTGCCTCATCTGCCTGATCGCAGCGTCGGCCGTTTTCACGATCTCCTTTCTGATCAGCGTGAGAATCGTGGAGAAAAAGGAATTTTAACAGAGTCACCGGTATCGCCGGGCATGCCGCACGCCCCCTGCCTGAAGGCAGGGGGCATATCCATCGCCGCCTTTTGCCGCGGCTCTTTTTTCTATGTTTTTTTTCCGGAACGCACCGGCACGAATTTCGCCTGATTCATCAGCGGATGGACGAGCCGGATCGCGCCGGGCACGGGACATTCCATGACACAGCTTCCGCAGTAATAACATTCGCCCGGAAACATAACCAGCGGATGACGTCCCTTTCCGGCGGAAGGCACCAGAACGTCCACCTGACATACTTCGGCACATCGCCCGCATCCGATACAGACGGAATCGTCATAGACGATGGGACGCGCGCTGCACGGAACCGGACAGACGGAAAACACGACTGCATCTGATGATGCGGTCTCTCCGGATCTGTCATTTTTTCCGGATTTTTCATATTTTTCCCGCTTTTCCGCCATCATTCGTTCTCCTTTCCGTCTCCTCCGTAATATTTCACACGGGCTTCTTCGATATAATCCCGGTTGCGCTTTTCATATTCTTCTTCGAGATCGCCGAAATAGTCTAAAGGCACACTTCCTGCGACTACTTCGCCGCCTTCCTGACGCAGCGTAATAAAGCGGCGGTCTTCCTGCGGATCTGTCTGAGGAAAATCGCTCCGCACAAAGCACAGGGGTTCCGAGCTCGACTCTCTCAGAAGGCAGGCGTGCAGGATCATCTCGGAAACGTCCAGGATATCGAACACCTCATGGGCACGCATGAGCTCGTGAGGATTGCGGCAGCAGATCTGCGGCACCGCTTCCTCGCGATAACTTTTCAGAAGAGAAAGACCCTCCAGCAGCAGATCGCGGCACTTCACCTCTCCGCAATAATTCTGCATCGCTTTTGAGATCGCCATATTGAGTTCACGCCAGTCCATGCCTTCCTCACGCAGCAGCGGCGCATAGAGACGTTCTTTTTCGCGCTTCACGTCGTCTCTGCAGATATCGCGAAGCGGCGCTTTTTTCGCATACTCCGCCGCTTTCCGTCCGGCGTAATATCCCGTCGCCGCCGCAAAGCCGCAGCAATCCGAAGCGAACAGCTGATCGCCGGCCGCATAGATTCCTTCGATATTGGTCCGCAGATCCCAGTCGTGCATCACACCTCCGGGCGCTCCGAAGAGCTGGCGCTCCTGTGGAAGAAACGACGCCGACTGCCATCCGCTGCCGTAGCTCTGCAGCATGTGAAGCTTCGGATCGAATCCGCGCTCCGTATAATTCTGAAGAACGGGAATCCTCGTCTTTCCTTCCTCGCCGACCATCATACCCCAGATCACGCGCCGTTCCATCTCCGGCATCCTGCTGAGATCCGCGTAAAACGGCAGCTGATATCCTCTTTTCATCAGTTCTTCAAAATCCAGCGTCTCCGGACCCCGGTACTCATATTTCGGATTATCGATGACGCCGCCCTTGAGAAAGAATTTCTGTCCCTTCGCCGGATAATACCGCTCGGATACGGCGGAAAGTTCTCTCCCGTCCCGGTCCACATAAGGAATCTCCACACCCCTCGCGTCCACCATCGTAGCCGCATACCAGGTGTTGTGATTATTTCCCGCAGCGTACGGCGGAAAACTCCGGCCCGACGCGGAAAATTCCCCTTTCACGGATTTTTCCATCATAGTGAATTCGATTCCCGCGCGCCAGCCCATGGCATGACCGCTGCCGATGCTCTGCGGCGGCCGGAATTCACACAGACCCGGCAGATCCGGATGAAACAGCCAGATCCGCGCCGGCCGTGACATCGTCAGGATCGTCGACCGGCTGCGAAAGACAGTTATTTTTCCGGTGCGCACGTTCATCCCGACGGCTCCGGCGCCCCGCTTTTTTCCCTCTTCCTCCGACAGCAGAAGAGCCGTCGCCTCGGTACGGTCAAAAATTTTAACGCCCAGCCGTTTCAGCTCGTGAAACAGCGCCGGCTTGAATGTCGTCCCCCAGACGCGCAGCGTAAAGCGGTTCGCATAATCGTAGGCGAACATGAGCTTCGTTTCGTCATCCCGAAATTCAGCTCCCGCAAATTCATCCTCCGTATCGCGGATTTTTCCGCCGAAGGATTCCATATCGAGCAGACGGTCATAACCCTCACGGCATTCGATGTAGTGAGCGATGCCGTTGCTGTAATGATCCTGCTCATCCACATAAGCCTCCGCAATTTCCTTCGGCGTCACCTTTGAGCATGGATTCGTACAGGCGGATTCCCAGTGATCGATCCCGCTTCCCGCCGCTCCGCTCCGTATGGTGGCTCCTTTTTCCACGAGCGCCACGGACAGCCCTCTGCGCGCCGCCGCGATCGCTGCATAACAGCCGGCGATCCCGCCGCCAAGCACAAGGACGTCCGCCGTCACTTCCTCTTCTCTGCCGACTTCATTTTCGTACGGCCACTGATACTGACTCATTAATCAGGCTCCTTCTTTTCACACAGCTTTTCCGTCAGAAAGCCCTTTCACCCGACTGCATTCTGCGCACTCTGTTTGCTTCCTGCCCGTTTTTGTCGGTCAGACTTACAATCACAAAGAAGAATGCCGATACCAGATAAGCGAAGAGCAATGCCAGATCGGTATTCATCAGACCGTTTAACGGTCCCGGGATTCCGATCAGAAATGCCCCCACGCCCACGATACCGCCGGCCACAGCCGCGACGAAAGCTCCTCTTCTCGTGGCGCCGCTCCACAGCAGTCCGCCCAGCAGCGGAACGAGAAGGCTTCCCATATAAGGATAGTTGAAAATGATCATGGCGTCCAGAATGCTCGTCATGTGGAAAGCGAAGAAAATACCCGCAAGGCTTCCGAGAAAGACAGTCAGCCTGGAAATCAGCTTGGATTTCGGCAGTTCATCGAGATTTTCCACTTCCGGATGAAGCACTTTATTGTACAGATCTCTGGAAAACGAGGATCCCAGAGACAGGATAACACAGTTTGCGCTCGACATAGCCGCCGAAAGGATAGCCGCGATGACGACTCCGGCCAGTACAGGCGGCAGAACGCCCATGGTAGCGATCGTAAAAATTCCGTCCGTAACGCCCGGGAACAGCGGTCTGGCCGCCACACCGATCATGGAACACAGAATTCCGACGACGATAACGATAATGCCGCCGATGATACATCCCAGAGCCGCCGTTTTCGCGTTTTTCGCCGACTGGATTCTGGCATATGCATCGTAAGAGACGGAAATGGAGAGCAGAAACGGTAAAACGAGATAGATGAACTGTGTTCCCATCCCTTCCGGAATAAACGGCGTCGCGAAAATCTCTCCGACAGAACCGCCCGCCTTCGTATACTGAATCAGTGTCGCGACAGCCAGAATCGGCACACCCACCATGATAATACCTGTCTGAATGACATCTGTCAGAACGACGCCCCACATGCCGCCGATCGTACAGTAAACGAGAATGACGCCTGCACACAGAACGACGCCCCAGCGGAACGGAATTCCGAAGCCTTCCAGAATACTGCCGCACGCCAGCATCTGAGCGATGAAAATACCGAGAAGACTCGGCACGTTGCTCAGCCATGCCCAGAACCGCACACCCCGGCTGTCGCCGTAACGCTGAGCGAAGAAATCAAGAGGCACATAACCTTCCTGCGCTCTCAGCTTCTTTGTGACGAGGAGGCCTGCGAGAATGAGCCCGCCTCCGCATCCGAGAGCGTAATAGATGCCGGGCCACAGCCCGTCGTTATATCCGTTCGTCGCTCCGCTGAGGACGATGCCCACACCGATCTGGACAGCGGCCAGCGTGATGGCCGTCATCACGACGTTGAGCTTTCTGCCCGCCACCAGAAAGTCGGATGTCTTTTTATTTCTCTTTGCCGCAAAGATGCCGGTGCCGATCATGACGACGAAATACAGAACGCACACCAGCACGATGATCTGATTACTGCTCATAATATCTCTCCTGATAAATTAATGATAGTTATCATTGCTGTAAGTTATAAATGACCGCTTATCGGGCAATGCCTCTGCGAAACTTTTCTCCCTTCACTGCGCTTTTTATACTGTCACCGCGCCTTTTACTATTTCACACAAAAGCATCACCGCGTTAAAGCAGTTTATATTCTACCACTAAAAAGAGCTGCTGCAAAGACAAATTTTGCAGCAGCCCTGTGAAAAAT